>CAZDPF010000016.1:19897-25624 GCA_964507215.1 uncultured Chryseobacterium sp.
TGGGAAGACATGACCGTGCTGATGAAATTCACCACTTTGTCTGTATGGGTAGCAGCTTTCCTGTTCTTTCTGGTGGAAACCAAAATGTATTATCGCATAGACCTTTTTAAGGGGGTAGATACGCCCATCGACCAGGTTTATGGCGATGTAATGCACGAATTGAACAGTTGGTATCGCACCCTCTGATGGCCACACGGCTGTTCATAATCATACTTGGCACCTCCTTTGCACGTTCAAAGGCATAAGCCTTACATCATGAGAAAGCACGCCTTCTATACTTACGCTTTGTTGCTTTTTAGCTTCTTGCTTTTTTCTCAAGCAGAAGCACCTGCCCCTCCTAAAGAGCTGCGGGTTATTCGTCATCAGGCCTTCAAACAGGGTGAGTTCTTAGAATACCGCATTCACTACGGCATTATCAACGCCGGCAGAGCAGAGCTTCAAGTGAAAAGTGTTGATACACGCAATGGCCGAAAGGTGTTCCACATGGTAGGAACCGGACGTTCAGTAGGAATGGCGGAGGTGTTTTTTCGCACCAGAGATCGCTATGAAACTTGGATAGATGCCGAAGCCATTGTTCCATGGGAATTTGTTCGCGATGTGGATGAAGGAGGCTTCATCATCAAGCGCCACTTGCATTTCGATCATTTTGCTGCTACTGTTCGCGACAAAGAGCTGAAGAGTGACACGGTTTTCGCCATCCCCGAGAACATTCAAGACATGCTTTCGGCTTTTTACTACGCCCGTACATTGGACGCTACCCAGTTGAAAAAAGGCGATATGATTCCCATCAGCATGTTTCTCGATCACGAGGTCTTCAGCTTTCAACTGAAGTACTTGGGCAAAGAAGATGTAAAATCAAAATTTGGGAAAATCCGTTGCCTCAAATTCATGCCCATCGTGCAGTCTGGAAGGGTCTTTAAAGAGAAAGAAGGCATGACGCTTTGGGTGAGTGACGATTTAAATAAAGTGCCCATCCGACTGGAAACTGAACTGGCCGTAGGCTCCATCAAAATTGATTTGAGCGATTACCGCAACGTAGCCCAACCGATGAGCTTTCGATAAACAAGCGTTTTCATCTTGCATGTCCTAGATTTGGGGGTCATTTTGGCCCCCTTTTTCATGAGCGACAAATCGAAAGAAATCCAGGAGCGCATTGAGCGTCTGGGTGAGAAGTACAAGGCATCAGGACAAGAACTGGTTGATTTTCTGGATGGACTGTTGTATGCTGATTATTTGACCTATTGGGATTATGTGCATCTCGATACCTTGCTGAGCTTACAGTCGCCGCGCACTTCTATTCCGGATGAGCCCATTTTTATCATCTATCACCAGATCACAGAATTGTATTTCAAATTGGCTTTGCATGAATTGGAGCAAATTGCCAATGCAGATGATATTCAGGCCGATTGGCTCTTGGAGAAAGTAAAGCGGATCAATCGCTATTTCGGTGCCCTGACCCATTCTTTCGGGGTGATGGAAAAGGGGATGAACCGCGAGCAGTTCTTGCAATTCCGGATGTCATTAATTCCGGCCAGCGGATTTCAATCGGCGCAATACCGCAAGATCGAAATCTGCTCCACAGACTTTATTCAGCTCATAGACAAATCCATTCGAGAGAACTGGCGCAACAAAGGGGCTGGCATTCGCGAGATGTTTGAGAATATCTACTGGAAGAAGGGGGCCATTGTGGAAGAAACCAAAGAAAAAACCCTTACGCTCAGGCAGTTCGAACTGAAGTACTCAGAGGAGTTGATTCGTTTGGGAGAGCGCATGCAAGGACGAAATCTTTGGTCGAAATACCTGCGTGTACCAGAGCAAGAGCGCGAAGCCACCGGATTGAAAGAAGCCCTCCGAGCCCTCGACCTCAATGTGAATGTGAACTGGCCGCTGCAACACTACAAAACTGCGGTGGCTTATTTGGCCATGCGCCCGTCTGACCGAAGAGCTACCGGGGGCACCAATTGGCAGAAATATTTGCCCCCGCGTTTTCAGAAAAGAGTTTTCTATCCCGCCCTCTGGAGCCAAGATGAATTAGACAACTGGGGCAAGCAATGGGTAGAACAAACGTTAAAGGAGCTCGACGACCAAAAGTCATAGTTATTGATGTCTGCCAAACTTTGGAAATGGGCCGTGGGTACGGCCATGGGTTTTTTGTTCTTGTTGGGCCTCTTCTTTTTTTGGCCCGATGACGAAACCGTATCCCTTGCCAACAATGAAGCTGCAGAAGAAGCGCCTATTCACCTTCCCCGTACAGAGTTTGGTTTGGCCGTAGACTCTCTAGAAGTCATTCGTCATGAGATACAGTCAGGAGAGACCTTCTCTGGAATCTTGGGCCGTTATGGCGTAAATCAAGCCTTACAATTGGCCATTGCGGCCAAGTCGGAGGGCATCCTCGACCCGCGTAAACTGCGCGCCGGCAAGGTGTTTCACATCTACCGCCATCCCCATGACAGCCTTCAACCCATCAAGCATTTGGTGTATCAAAACGATGCCATTAACTACATCCTCATCAACATCAAAGACAGCGTACACGTAGAGCAGAAAGCCAAAGAAGTGCGGGTGCTGAAAAAAAGTTTGTCTACTACCATCCGCAGTAGTTTGTATGAAGATATGCTGGCGGCCGGGGGCAATATTGAACTCGCTTTGAAAGTTTCTGACCTCTACGCCTGGAGCATCGATTTCTTTCGCTTGCAAACGGGCGATCAGCTTGCATTGGTCTATGAAGAAGAGTTTGTGGATGACTCTATACGGGTAGGAGTAGGGCGCATATTGATGGCCCATTTTCAGCACGCCGGAAGAGATTTTGAAGCCTATCGATATGAACGAGAGGGGAAACTGATTGACTATTACGATGAGAATGGCAAAAGCCTCCGCAAGGCTTTCCTCAAGGCCCCGCTAGATTTCTTCAGAATTTCTTCACGCTATAATCCAAGCAGATTTCACCCAGTTTTGAAGCGAGTAAAACCCCATTTGGGAACTGATTATGCGGCCCCTACGGGAACGCCCATTCGAACTACTGCTGATGGAACCATTGAGAAATCTGGCTATACCAGCGGCAATGGCAACTATGTGAAAGTGAAGCACAACAGTGTGTATAGCACCCAGTATTTGCACATGAGCAAAATCAAAAGTGGCATTAAGGCGGGGGTGGCCGTCAAGCAAGGCGATGTGATTGGATTTGTAGGGAGCACCGGATTGGCTACGGGTCCGCACGTATGCTATCGCTTTTGGAAGAATGGAAAGCAGGTAGATCCGTTGCGCGAAGAACTCCCCGAAGCCCAGGCCATCGAAAGCGAGTGGCTGCCTGATTTTCAAGCGCAAGTAGATAGTCTGCGCCCCGTGCTGCAGGAAATGCTCCACAAGGAGTTGCTCAAAGAGATGAACGAAACGCCTGCTGCGAGCTGAACATTCTCATCGCCAGGCTGTTCCATCAACATGGAGAAAATACGCATCCCCCTGTTGGTGGCCACCTTCTATTTGTTGGTTTACACCTTAAGCGCCGCGCTTCCCATTCACTTGGCCATTCCATTGGCGCTTTTTTCCCTCTCTCCCGTGGTGGTGATTTGGATGGTCTATCGGGTGTTGAAAGATGGCGAAGCCAGCGAGTTAACCTTTGAAGAGGCTTTTTACGAAGATCACGCCTACCGACGCGTTGGGCAGAAAGAACAGTAGGCAGAAGCTCTACTCGATACTCGGTCGGATGGCTTTCACATTGAGTTGAAGCCGCTCCTTCCCATTCCACACATTGAGATCAAGCGTAAAAGCCACATCCACCCATCCGTTTTGCAGCATCGGCAGAGCGGATGCCATCCCAAAGGCTATGCCCTCTAGTGCAATGCCATTGCGATCTACCAGCGAAACTTTAAGATGCTTATGATCTGTACCAACGGTACGCGAGTAACCGCGGTCTTTGAGTTGAAAGCAGGCCAAAACAGGCATGAGGTTTTGCGGTCCGAATGGCCCCATCCGCAACAGGCTGTTGTAAAATCTGCGGGTCAGCTTATCGGCCTCAATACGCAAGTCGATGGTAATATGGGGATGTCTTTGCTCTTCCCGAATGCGCTCGCGGACGCTTTGTTCAAAGGCTTGTTTGAATCCTTCTAGCTGCTCAGGACGAAGGGTCATTCCCGCTGCAAAGGCATGTCCGCCAAACTGAATAAGGTGCTCACGGCAAGCGTCAATTGCGGTGTAAAGGTCAAACCCATGCACAGAGCGTGCAGAACCCGCCAGAACATCTCCAGAACGGGTGAGCACTACGGTAGGACGGTAATGGGTTTCAATCAATCGGCTAGCGGCAATGCCGATGACTCCTTTGTGCCAATGGGGTTGGTAAACCACAGAGGTGAATTGAGCGGCGGTGCCTTGGAGCAATTCCAAGGCTTCTTCGGCAATGGTTTCATCGTGGCCCTTGCGTTCACTGTTGAGTTGGTTGATGTGTTCAGCCAGTTCGGCAGCGCGATCTGCGGAGCGAGTGGTGAGCAATTCTACTGCCAACTTCCCGTGTTCAATTCTTCCGGCAGCGTTGATGCGCGGGGCAATCTGAAAGACCACATCTTCTGTTGTCAGCCTTTCTTTTTGTGCGCTAAAAGCCATCAAAGCGCGCAAACCGGTTCGGGGCTTTTCATTGATTAATTGCAGTCCGCGCGCCATCAGCACCCTATTCTCTCCTACCATCGGAACAATATCGGCGGCAATGCTCACCGCCAGTAGATCTAGCAAAGGCCAAAGGGTTTCATCGGCTTTTCCCATTCGCTGGTACCAAGCCTGCATCAGCTTAAAACCTACCCCACAGCCGCTCAACTCTTTGAATGGATACGCACAGTCTGCGCGTTTGGGGTCGAGCACAGCATGCGCAGGGGGCAAAGTGGGGCCGGGTTGGTGGTGATCGCAAATAATCATGTCGAGACCGAGCGAATTGGCCAAGGCAACTTGTGGATGTCCCTTGATCCCACAATCGAGGGCAATCACCAGCGAGCATCCCCATGCCTGGGCCTGATGCATTCCGGCATCAGAAAGTCCGTAACCCTCTGCGTATCGATCGGGGATATAGGTGCAGAAGGGCAAATCAAGCTGTTGGAGGCAATCGGCTACTAAGGCCACAGAGGTAGTACCGTCTACATCATAATCGCCAAAGACCATAATGCGTTCCCCTTGCTGACGTGCTTGCTCTAAACGATCGACGGCTTTGGCCATATCGGCCATGGCGAACGGATCGTGCAGCGGTGTTTCTTCGGGAGTAAAATAGCGGCGGGCGGTTTCAAAATCATGCAATCCGCGTTGCAAGAGCAAGATGCCCAGCTCGCGTGAAATTCCGAGATCTCCACAAATTTTTTCAAGGGCATCCAAAGAAGGCAGTGCCCGGAGGTTCCATCGTAAGGCCATGGGGCAAGTTTACAATAGCGAGAGGAGCTGCTTTTGTAAAATAGCGTGTTGATGGCCCTTGTCGAGCGCGAAGTGCATCGCCTTCCAGCCGAATGATGCTGCGGCGTTCAGGTTTTCTTCCCGATCGTCAATGAGTATACATGATTCGTCTTTCCAATTTTCCAGCTCCATTACTTTTTGGAAGATGGCATGATCGGGCTTGCGAACGCCCAAATCATAGGAGTAGTGTAAAGTCTGGAAGTTATTGGCAAACTGTGCCCATTGATACGGCCCTGCCTGACTTTTGATCTCGGCAATATGCGGAACGCTGGTGTTGCTCAACAGATAGCAATCAAAAAGCTGCCG
>CAZDPF010000017.1:0-25511 GCA_964507215.1 uncultured Chryseobacterium sp.
CCCAATGTTTTGGGTACTGTATTCTGCCTTGGCCATAGACCGAATGGCCAAAGTTTCGATGAGGTTGCTCCAGCCCTTGCCTTTTACCTCTTTCAGCATGGCATTCATGCTCTTGGTGAGGCTTTTTCGATTGTTGTTCCGCACCTGATAACCAAAGCCTTTGGCCACCTGTTGCAGGTTTAAAATTTTGGTGGGATCCGGATCGTCGTGTATGCGATAGACAAAGGTGCGTGGAGCTTCTTTTTCACTGACTTTCTTTCCAATGAACTCGGCCACTTCACGATTGGCCAACAGCATAAATTCTTCTATCAAGTGGTTGGCTTCACGACTGTATTTGAAATAGATGCCAGTAGGGTTTCCCTGTTCGTCTAGATGAAATTTTACCTCGTCTTTATCAAACATCAATGCGCCCTTACTGAATCGCTGTTCACGTAAGGCCGTGGCAATTTCATGCAATTGAAGAACCGCTTCTGCCAAAGGATGGGCCTCTCCTTCAATAATGGCTTGGGCTTCCTCATACGCAAAGCGATGGTCTGAGTGAATCAAAGTTCTACCAAACCAACGGCTGTGTACTTTTCCGTGTGCATCTAGGGTGAAAACGGCCGAGAAGCAGCACTTATCTTCCTTCGGACGAAGCGAGCAGAGGTCGTTGCTCAAGACCTCCGGAAGCATGGGTACTACGCGGTCAACGAGGTAAACAGAAGTTCCTCTTTCAAACGCCTCTTTGTCCAACGGAGAGCCTTCTACCAAATAGTGGGTTACATCGGCAATGTGCACCCCTATTTCGAACAAACCGTTTTCCAATGGTCGCAGGGAAAGCGCATCATCAAAATCTTTGGCGTCTACCGGATCAATGGTGAAGGTGGTGATGGAGCGAAAGTCTCTACGTTTTTTAATTTCTTCTTCTGAGAGCGTACGGGGTATTTCTTGGGCTGCTAGTTCTACCTCTTCCGGGAAGGCATAGGGCAACTCAAATTCAGCAAGAATGGAATGAATTTCCACCTCGTGATTTCGTGGGTCGCCGAGCACTTGAATAATCTCGCCAAAAGGAGATGATGCCCGCTCGGGCCATTCGGTCATTCGCGCGATGCATTTTTGTCCGTGACGCGCCCCGTTCATCTTGTCTTCAGGAATGTAGAGGTCTACCAACATCTTTCGGTTGTCGGGGACGAGAAATCCAAATTTTCCAGCCTTCTCTAAGATGCCTACAAATTCTGTTCGTTTGCGCTCAACCACCTCAACAATTTCCCCTTCGGCCTTCCTGCCTTGTTTTCGCGCATAAAGGCGAACCTTCACCAAATCGCCGTCCAGTGCATGACGCACGCGCTTAGGGGAAATATAGATGTCTTGATCGCTTCCCTCTACAATTACATAAGCGGCACCAGATTGGGTCATATCTACCCGACCAAGCAGGAATTGGTCCAATGTGATCAACTCAAATTTTCCAGGTTTTGAAGTTTTGGCCTTGCCGTCTATTACCAACAGCTCTAAAGCTGCAAGAATCTTTTGACGTCCGATTTCGTCTTGAACCCCCATACGGGCAGACAGTTGTTTGTAATTCAATCCCTGGTGGGCAGATTTACCCAATTCAGATAATACAGCTTGCAACAATGCTTTCGGAACACGCTTTACCTTTGAGGTTCTATTCTTTCTAGACATAAGCTCAATTTCCTTTCGAAGGTACGCTGAGCATTCAGAGTACTTGTAAATACTTTGAAAAACAGCAATTTTTTTATCTGTTTATCAATACGTTGCATATTTTTTGAAACCAACAAGAAGCGAAAACCCTTGAGATGGTGTCTTTAAGGTTGAATGCTTCGGTATGACCCTGCGGATGCTACACACCTACAGCGAAGACTGGCTTGTTCAGAGATGCAAAGAGCGCGATCGCAAGGCGCAACGCATGCTGTATGAACGCTATGCCCCGCAAATGATGGCCCTTTGTAAGCGCTATGTAAAGCACCAGGAAGATGCAGAAGAGGTTTTGTCTAATACCATGGTGAAAGTGTTTAGAGGAATAGGTGAAGTACAGCAGAAAGGCAGTTTAGAGGCTTGGGTGAAGCGCATTGCCATAAATGAGTCACTCAATCATCTCAGAAGCAATAGAACGGTATTTGACCTTGAAATAGAAGAAGAAAGAGCCGCTGTTCAAGAGAGTGATCCACATGCTTTGGAGGATTTACAGCAGCTGGTAGAGCATTTACCCAACGGGTATCGAACGGTGTTCAACCTCTATGCAATTGAAGGATTTAGTCACCGAGAGATAGCGGAAGAACTAGGAATTACAGAAAATGCATCGAGAAGTCAGTTGACCAAGGCAAGACAACAACTGAGAGAGTGGATTGATCAACGAGATAAACGCAGGAATCATGGACGATAAGGAACTTGATAAAAGCTTTAGACGCGCACTGAAGCGTCAAGAGTTGGCGGTACCTGAATCTGTTTGGAACCGCGTAGAATCAGCACTTGAGGCAGAGGAAAAGAAAAAAGGATACTTCTGGTGGCCATTGGCCATGGTAGCCTCTTTCGCACTTCTCTTCACCCTGTTTTGGCCTCAACAACAGTCATTAAATCCTTCGCCCACTATAGGACCTTCTCCAGAGTCTAACATCTTTCTCAATCCACCACAGCCCTCACCGGTTTTACAGGCTCCAGGCGAAAAACCAGCCGTTTTGAGAAACGTGGCCAATGCAACCCAAAGACAAGAAACTTCAACCGCGCTTCCTGAAAGAACGGCCAACAACTATCTGTTGCAGCGCATCAGCACACCTGATGTTGAAGAAGACAGAAAAAGAGCAGAACGCTTTGTGCTCTATACCACAGTCATTCAAAGAGAAGACTTCCAAAAGCCCAATTATTTGAATGTGCAATTTGCTTCTGCCAATGATTTACTTCCCCCACTTCAAGCGCCCGAAGAACCTTATGACGAGACGCTTAAGGCCTATGCTTTCAATAGTATTGGTCAGATTATTAGAGGAGAAGAAGTGTCATCCCCACCATCACCTAAAACAGATCCGGTAGAAACCATTGAACGTGGATTCCAGCAAGTGCTGGCATTTCAACGAGACTTTTTTACACGAAAGAAAGACCAAAACAGCCAACCATAATCCATTAACACAAAGACAATGAAAAACATCATCAACCATGCTTTGGGCCTGTTCTGCATCATGATAGCCTTGAATCTATCGGCGCAGAAAGACACGGTAGTTATTGAAATGGAGGGCGCCACAGTGGAAGTAGCGCCTTCAGGTGAAGACGTCCAAGAACTTATGGAGATCATCCGGCAAGGAACCAAAGCGTCTCAGAGAATAGTTCAAGAACATCGCCAACGGATGGACGCGGTCAACAAGCAACTGCAATCAGGTGCCATTGAAAGAGAGGAAGCAGAGCAACAAAGGGCGCAAATAGCGGAAGAAATGGATGCTCAATTACAGGCGCTTGAAGAAGAAATGGAACGCGCCGGAGAGGCGATGGGTGAAAAGATGGAAGTGCGCTTGGAAAAACAAATTGAGCGTGAGGTGGAAGAAAGCTTATCCCAATCGTTTGAAAGACAATGGGAAGAAGAGGCCCGTGAATTTGAATCGAATAGGGATGACGAAGGCGAAGAGTGGACGTTTCGTGATGGAGAAGAGGAAGAGGATGCGGAAGAATGGGAGTGGGATGAAGATTGGGACTGGGATCAAAAGAAAAAGAACCAGAAGCAAACCAATTTCATTTTTGATTTCCATTTGGGCTTCAATACCCTCTTAGACGACAATGGAAACCTGTTAGAAGGTGCAGCGAGATTGGATGCTTGGAGAAGCAACATCTACGAAATTGGCTTCAATGGTAAAACACGCTTGGGAAGCCCATCCAGTAAGGCGTATTTGAAGTACGGACTGTCTTTTAGCTGGCATGATTGGACCCTTCGGGGCGGTAATGTGATCTACAAAGACAGCATGGGTGGCGGACAAATTCAGTTCCTCAAGGCAGAAGAAAACGTGAGGCATTCTGAATGGCGAACCGCCTATATGAATGTTCCTTTGATGTTTCAATTGGATCTGAGTGAGCGTGGAATGGACAACGGATTCACGCTTGGCGTTGGTGGTTACGGCGGATTGCGCTTGTATACCATTCGTGAAATTGAATTCAATGATTTTGCAGATGATCGGGTAAAAGACAAGAATTACAACAACTATTACATGAACAATTGGCGCTACGGCCTAATGGCACAGATAGGCTTCAACAGCTTCAAAATCACAGCTCAGTATGATATGAATCCCTTGTTTAGAACCCAAAATGGACCGCAAGATTTAGGGGATTTGCGCAATTTAAATCTCACCCTGGGCTGGTCTTTCTAGTCGCGTAATCTCAATTGATACGGCCCCGTAGAAGATGTTCTTCGGGGTTTTTTCATTCCACAAAAGATTATCGACCTTCCGCCAAAGCCAAATACCATGGTCTTGCAGAACTTGAAATTCCATTGCCTTTTTTGGAACGACCTGAGCAAAAACGAGCTGTATGAGCTGCTCCGGCTTAGACAGGCGGTTTTTGTTTATGAGCAATACTGTCCGTTTGTAGACAACGATAGATTAGATCAAAAGGCCCTTCATTTATGGCTTTCGAAAGATGAAGCACCCATTGCCTATAGCAGGGTGCTGCCCCCAGGAAGTCAGTATCAAGAAGCCAGTTTTGGCCGATTGGTGGTTGACAAGTCATTCAGAGGAAAGGGATTGGCGGCCTTTCTTATAGAGCAAAGTCTTCAGCAAATAAGTGCCCATTACGGTGCTGTTCCCATTAGAATTATGGCGCAGCACTATTTGGTAGCCTTCTACAGCCGCTATGGCTTCAAAAAGTTAGAGGGGGCGGTATGGGAAGATGACATCCTGCATTTTTATATGACTAAAGCGAGTTAAATCCCAGAGCCTCTCTCAGGCGTTTTAAGGTGTTTTGACCAACCGCTCTGGCTTTGTCTGCTCCTTGCTGCAAGGCTTTTTCTATTTCCTCTGGATGCTTCAATAGCGCATCAAAACGTGCGCGCGCCTCTTCAAATCGTTCAAGAATGAGGGCCAAGAGGGCCAACTTAGCGTGTCCGTACCCGTAGTTTCCATTCAGATAGTTGCTTCTCATTGCTGCAATTTGGTCAGCATCGGCCAAAAGAGAATAGAGCGCAAATACATGGCAAGTGTCAGGATTCTTGGGAGCTTCAAGCGGCAAAGAATCAGTAACAATGCTCATCACCTGCTTTTTTAACTCTTTTTGAGGAGCAAACACATCGATGATATTGCCGTAGCTCTTGCTCATTTTTTGTCCGTCTGTTCCAGGAACAGTCATCACCTCCTGACGAATAAGCGCATCGGGAAGTACCAAAATATCAGCCCCTAAGCGATTGTTCACGGCGCCGGCAATGTCTCGGGTCATTTCCAGATGCTGTTGTTGGTCTTTTCCCACCGGTACGGCATTGGCATCATACATCAGGATGTCGGCAGCCATCAAAACCGGATAGGTAAACAAACCCGCATTCACCTCTTTGAGTCTATCGCTTTTGTCTTTGAAGGAATGGGCGTTGGCCAACATCGGAAAGGGCGTGAAACAGCTCAAATACCAACTGAACTCGCTTACTTCAGGCAGATCGCTTTGGCGGTAGAATGTATGTCGCTCGGTGTCTAAGCCACAGGCCAACCAAGCGGCCGCAACGGCCAAAGAGTGGGCTTTTCTTTGTTCGGCATCCTTAATGGAAGTGACCGAGTGCATATCAGCAATAAAGAAGAAGCACTCATTCTCCTCTTTTTGAGAGAGTTCGATGGCGGGTAAGATGGCCCCTAAGAGGTTGCCGAGATGCGGTTTACCGCTGCTTTGAATGCCGGTGAGGATGCGAGACATGGCCAATTTTTCGAGAAGAGCCCAAAGGTACATTTCAGCAAGTCGATTGGCTACTTTTGCGCGGTGAACGCACTGCGCTGGCCCTTCATTGTGCTTTGGAAAGGATGGTTTTATCTCGTCATCCTTTTGGTGATTCTATTGATTTTCCCATTTATCTGGTATTGGAGCAGAAAAGAGGAAGATTACCCCAAGTTCTTTCAGTGGGCCAGAACCTGGGCCCAATGGGTCATGGCGGGTTCCTTTTTGCCCCTAAAAGTCAAGCGCGAGTGCGAAGCGTTTCCGCTTCAATGCATAGTGGTGTCTAACCATACCAGCATGTTGGATATTCCCTACAACTTGGTTCTTGTGCCCCGTACTTTTCTTTTCATCGGCAAAGTAGAATTGGCCAAGTTGCCTCTTTTTGGTTTTTTCTATAAGCGAACCAATATTTTGGTGAATAGGGCTTCCTTGCGAAGTAGAAAGGAAGCCATGGACAAGGCGGCACAAAAACTCGATGAAGGATACAGCCTATGTATTTATCCGGAAGGCGGGGTTCCAGATTATGATGAATTTTTGGGCTCTTTCAAAGACGGAGCGTTCCGCTTGGCCATAGAGAAGAACCTGCCCTTGTTGCCCAT
Source organism: uncultured Chryseobacterium sp. (assembly GCA_964507215.1). GTDB lineage: Bacteria > Bacteroidota > Bacteroidia > Flavobacteriales > Schleiferiaceae > RFXV01. The sequence goes on from CAZDPF010000017.1 coordinate 6,480, forward strand.
TACCTTTGCAGACAACAAGAAAGCGTATCCCTACCGATGGAACATTGGTGGGCCGCGCACCCTTCGGTCAACAATTCATCACCCAATTTACCCCGAAGGACGAAGCTTAACAGAACTAAAAGAGGAGGTAAGACAAGTCTTTACCAACGAATTGAATCGATATAACCACCAATGAAACTCAACAAAGAACAAGTGAAAAAGCTAGCTCATCTGGCTCGATTGGAGTTTTCTGAGCAAGAGTTGGATCACATGATGAACGACTTAGACAAGATGCTGGCCTTTGTTGATCGCATCAATGAGTTGGACCTTGAGGATGTGGAGCCATTGGTTTATATGAATCCGGAAACCGATAAACTGAGAAAAGATCTAGCGAAGTTGGAAATCAGCAAAGACGAAGCCCTTCGAAATGCGCCGGATCGGGATACGGATTACTTCAGGGTTCCGAGGGTGTTGAAAGACGAAGAATAATCTCGGTTTTAACGGTTGCACTGCGTCATTGCGCGAGACAAACCCTCCAAGACCAAGTGCTCAACGCAGTGGGTACACTTTTCCATAAGCGGAGGAAGGGCTTCGCGTTCTTCGGCTGTCCATTGGCCCAAGACGTATTGCACTTGTTGCCCTTTGGGATAATCGTTTCCAATGCCAACACGTAGGCGTGGGAAGGCATTGCTGCCCAGCAAGTCAATAAGGCTTTTCATTCCATTGTGCCCGCCATCGCTGCCATTTCCCCGAAGGCGCGTTTTGCCGAAGGGGAGCGCAATTTCATCGGTAATGACCAACACTTGTTCTAGGCCAATACCGAGGTCTTGTAGATGATAACGGGCTGCTTTTCCGCTGAGATTCATGTAGGTATTTGGCTTGAGTAAACGAATCTGACGCCCTTTCAACCGCCAATCCGCCACTTCACCATACCTGGCCGAAGAAAAAGAAGTGCCGGATCGCTCAGCGAGATGATCCAGCACTTTAAAACCAATGTTGTGGCGTGTTTCGCTGTACTCATCACCGGGGTTACCCAAACCAATGACGAGAAAACGCTTCACCCAAAAACCAGATTAAGCCTCGGCTGCAGTAGCTTCTTCAGCAGCGCCCTCAGCGTCTTCTTCGTCTTCATCCACGTCTGCAACGGCTTTACGTGAAGTTTTGATACTCACGATTACCGCCCCAGGCGAATTGATGAATTCAAAGTTTCCGGCAGGCTTCACATCTTCTACCTTGATGCTTTGACCAATACGCAGGTTGGTGATGTCTACATCAATGCTGTCAGGCAAATCTGCCGGCATTGCTTTTACCACCAGCTTTCGCAGGTTTTGCTTGAGCTTACCACCATTGCGCACACCGCGAGCATTACCCATCAAACGAAGCGGAATGTCCATTTGGGTAGCCTTTCCATCCACTAACTCACGGAAATCAACGTGAATGATATCATCAGTTACCGGGTGGAACTGAATGTCTTGCATCACGCAATCTACGGAGCGGTCTCCCAAATTTACCTTTACGATATACGCTTCAGGTGTGTAGGCCAAGACGCGGAAAGAACTAGCGTCTGTGGAGAAATGTGTGCTTTGGCCGTTGCCATAGATCACACAAGGCACCTGACCTTCGCGGCGCAGGCGGGTAGCATACTTCGTACCTAGGTCGGTACGCAGCTTTGCAGAGATTTCGATCGACTTCATACCAATCGCTTTAATTCACTTTACATGATGAAGTGTGAGCTTATCGACTCGTGATTGTGAACATTCCACATCACGCGGGCGAAGTGCTCGGCCACTGAGATCACTTTGATCTTCGGACTTTCTTTTTTCAATGGGATGGTGTCTGACACCACCAATTCGGTTAATTGAGAGCTTTCAATACGCTCGTAGGCCTTGCCCGAAAGCACAGGATGCGTGCAATAAGCGCGCACACTACTGGCCCCTTCTTGAATGAGCATATCAGCGGCCTTGGTAAGGGTGCCCGCGGTGTCAATGAGATCGTCTAACAAGATCACATTGCGCCCTTGAACGTCACCAATTACCCTCATGCTCTCCACTACATTGGCCTTTTTACGCTCTTTGTAGCAGATGACCATTTCACAACCCAGCTTCTTGGCGTAGTTGTTGGCTCTCTTAGATCCTCCCACATCAGGCGATCCAATGGTGAGATTTTCAATCTTTTGTGCTTGGATGTGCGGTACGAAAAGCGAAGACACGAACAAATGGTCTACCGGCATTTCGAAAAATCCTTGAATTTGATCAGCGTGCAAATCCATCGTCATAATACGAGTGGCACCAGCTGAACGCAATAAATTGGCTACCAATTTAGCCCCAATGGGCACGCGGCTTTTGTCTTTTCGATCTTGACGAGCCCAACCGAAATAAGGTATTACTGCGGTGATGTGCTTGGCAGATGCGCGCTTGGCAGCATCACAAAGCAGCAGCAATTCCATGAGATTGATATCGGGCTGATGGGTACTTCCAATTAAAAAGACCCTGCCCCCCCTGACGGTTTCCTCAAAACAAGGTTGAAACTCCCCGTCTGAAAACTCAACAATAGTTACCTCTCCCAGCTTTTGCCCATAGTGCTCGGCAATTCGTTGGGCGAGGGCCATACTTCCTCGAACGGCAAATATTTTGGCTTTGGGCTCCATGGGCTACAAACCCGATTTCAAAGAGGTAAAATGCTCTCGAAAAAGGGGCTGCAAATGTAATGATTTCCACAAGCAATTAACAGCCAAGTGGAAAGGAATTATTGCGCATTATGTGGTGGAGAACAAAAGTGCTGTATTTTTGCCGTCCACATCGTAGCCCAGGTGGCGGAATAGGTAGACGCGTCGGTCTCAAACACCGATGGGGAGACCCGTGCCGGTTCGAGCCCGGCCCTGGGTACAATGAAGACCTCCTTTTTCAAGAGAGGTCTTTTTTTTTGGATTACTTAAAGCTTTGTTCGGTATTCAACCGATGTTCATGGATAAAAAAAGCCCCTCTGAGGCAGGAGGGGCTTCTTGGAAGAATTAGCGGGAGCCGCCTACCCCCGCGCTTCATTCCTTCAAACAGAACAATCAATCATCGAAAACGCAAAATCAATCGCTTCACTATTTCAAAAAGAATCAGAATGACAAACAATCATCGTTTCATCCACAGGTCAAAATTGCGGTGAGGGGTTGTCATCTTTTCTCCATTTTGGATTTTTCAGGCCGCTAAAAAAATCCGTTTTGGAGAAAAACCATCTAAAACGCATTAAATCAACAACATGAGATAAGCACATGTCTCCCATAAAACAAAAACAAAGCCAGTTATTTAAGAAAACATTAACATTTAAAAGCTATTCATTCGCCGCAGACCACGTGATTGAAGTGAATATTTGGTCAGAATCAGGTGGTTTCATTTGTACTTTGATCGTCCACAACAACCGGCACAGTAAGTATGGCTTTTCGTTGGTCCATTCTTTTTATTGCGGCTTCTTTAAGCCTCACTTTTCAACCCGTAAAAGCGCAACAACTGGAATGGCCCATCAAACCAGGAGTCTTTCGTTTAAAGGGTATTTCTATGGAGAGGCTCCAAAGAGACCGGGCAATATGGGTCTATTTACCCCCCAATTATGGGAGTGATGAAAAACAAACATTCGACCTTCTCCTTATGCAGGACGGCCAGAATTTATTTGCAGACAGCAGCAGTTTTGTTGGCGAATGGCGGGTAGATGAACAACTAGATTCTCTTTACGCTCTTGGAATTCCCGTGCCTATTGTGGTGGCGCCAGAAAATGGGGGTGCCGCTCGAATTGATGAATACAGTCCTTGGGCGGGCCAATATGGAGGCGGTGAAGGAGATCTTTATGCTACCTTCTTAGCCAAAGAGCTCTTGCCCATGCTGCAGCAAGTATATTCCATTGATCATACTTGGCTGATGGGAAGTTCTCTAGGAGCCCTCATTAATACCTACTGCTTTCTTAAATATCCCCATCTTTTTAGTGGTTTTGCCGCATATTCTCCGGCCTATTGGTACAATCCATCCATTCATCAAATGGCAGACAGCAGTGCACTTGCCGGCGAAAAATTATTGCTACATCTGGCAGCTGCCAAAGAAGACAATGGTAGCGTAGTGCAAGAAATGGTTCGCTTAGAGGGTGCCTTGAGGGCGTCTGATACCAATGCACAGGGCGCTTTTGTACATTGGATACATGAGAAAGGCGCTCATAATGAACGCTATTGGTCTTCTCATTTCTCAGAAACCTGGCTGCTTCTCCAGCAATTTAACCTTGACCAACCGAAGAAACAGCGCTTTCAAACCTTCGAGTGTCACTCTCCAAAAGGAAAATGGTGGGGCGCCTACAGCGGGCTTTGGCCAGAAACTTATACCATTTGCAAAGACTGACTTGGCTCTTTCCTACTTTCACCGACAAGTATGAAAAACACTTCCCCCATATCACCTCAGAAAAAATCAAAATATGATAAGGCCTACCTCCGAATGGCCAAAGAATGGGCGCGCCTTTCTCATTGCGAGCGCCGGCAAGTAGGCGCACTCATCGTAAAAGACCGTACCATTATCTCTGATGGTTTTAATGGAACGCCAACGGGTTTTGAAAACCCTTGTGAAGACGATGAGGGCCTAACGAAGTGGTACGTACTTCACGCAGAGGCAAATGCCATATTAAAAGTTGCTGCATCTACCCAAAGCTGTGCGGGCGCTACGCTGTACCTCACCCTTTCGCCTTGCAAAGATTGCAGCAAACTCATACACCAAGCGGGAATTCGCCGTTTGGTCTATATAGAAGCCTATAAAGACACCTCCGGATTGGAGTTTCTTCAAAAGGCAGGAGTAGAAGTAGAACAAGTAACCCCTTAGAATAGGTATGGTGATCAGGACCTCATTTTACATTGCCCTCAGTATGTTTCTTTCCGTGGCTTCAATGGCCCAAGGAATCAGCTTTCAGTCAAAGACGTTAAAGGATGCGCTACAACGGGCCGAAGAAGAAGAAAAGCTCGTTTTTGTGGACGCCTACACCACCTGGTGTGGTCCGTGCAAATGGATGGCAGCCAATATTTTTCCCAATGAAAAATTGGGTATCATCTACGACGAAGGCTTTATTTCGGTGCAAATAGATATGGAAAAAGGTGAGGGATTAGACATTGCCCAACAATACCAAGTGAATGCCTATCCTACTTTGCTGTACTTGAATTCAAAAGGTGAAGTACTCATGCGATCCGTTGGTGCCAGTCAAGAGATTCAAGATTATATAGAATTGGCCAGAACAGCCCAAGACCCGGAAGGCAATATGCTCTTTCTAACCGCGGAGTTCGAAAAGAACCGCACCAACCCCACCTTCATGAGCCGCTACCTCGAAGTTTTTTCTCGTGCTGATATGCTCAAGAATGAAGTGGTGGATGACTATTTTGCTTTAGTGCCTTTTGAAAAATGGACACAAGCGCCTTATTGGCAACAAATACAGCAGTATGTACAGGGGGTTGACTTTAAGACTTTTGCGCACTTGATTGATCATAAAGAGGAAGTAAGACAGATCAAAGGAGATTCTGCAGACGCCTTCTTTTCTCAGCAAATTCTGTCGCATTTATACAACAAGCGCTACCGTGCAAGGCATGAAGATCAGTTGCGTGATTTTAGAGAAGAGCTGAATCGATGGCAGGCGCTTTGGCCCTACGACAGCTCTATTTCTTTTAAATTGAATTTGTTTGATGCGGAGCTAAGTAAAGACATCGACCTCTGGATGGAACTGGCCGCGAAAGGAACCGAACAGTTTGTTTGGAATGATGGAGAATACTTGAACAATTTGGCTTGGAGTGTTTATACAATCCGTGAAGAAAGAGCCAACATTAAAGAGCTTCACATGGCGCTACACTGGGCAGATCGTGCCGTGGAGTTATACCCTGAACACTATGTTCTAGACACCCAAGCAAGACTTCGTTTGGCTGTTGGAGATGAAAAGGGCGCGGTACAAGCGGCCGTTGAAGCAGCTAGAAAGGCTGATGAACAGGGGCTGGATGCGGAAGAGTATCACCAGTTTGTTCAAGAGATCAAAGCGGCAAAACGTTAAACATTGATGCAACCTTAACAGTTGAAGGACTGTCATTAACATAGCAAACAGCATCGTGAAAATTAAAGCTCCTCAGTTTTTATGGCCTTTGGCCATGGCCCTTGCCATGGTTGCGGGGCTTTGGTTGGGCAGAGAGGGCTCTCATAAGGTGCAATTAGGAGAATTCGCCAGCCGATCTTCTGAAGAGGTGAAAGTGCGACAGTTGTTGCGCATGATTCAGTCTGAGTATGTAGATCAGGTGAATACAGATAGCTTGATGGATCTCGCTATAGCAGACATGCTCCATCGCTTAGACCCTCACAGCAGCTACATTCCCGCTCAGGAGGTGCAGGCCAATGTGGAAGACATGCAAGGGAGCTTCGAAGGCATTGGAATAGAATTTCAACTGTACAACGATACCATTACAGTAGTACGTGTAATTGCTGATGGACCGGCTCAAAAAGCGGGTTTGCAAGCGGGAGACCGCATTTACTCTGTAGATGACAGCGTTCTGGTAGGTCCTAATTTACGGTCAGACGATGTGGTCGGAAGAATAAAGGGCCCCGGTGGAAGTAGGGTTTCCTTAAAAGTAAGAAGAGCCATCAGCAGTGAATTGCAGGCGGTAAGCGTGGTGAGGGGAAGCATCGCACTTCCCAGCGTTGATGCCGCATTCATGCTAGACCATCAAACGGCCTACCTCAAATTGAGTCGATTTGCAGAAACCAGCGCACAAGAGATTCACCAAGCCCTTAAAGACCTCCGCAAACAAGGAATGCAACAGCTCATCTTTGATTTGAGAGACAATCCTGGTGGTCTCATGGATGCTGCTAGAGAAATTGCCGATGAGTTTTTGGTGGATGGACAGAAGATTGTCATGACCAAAGACCGGAAGGGAAAAGACCGAAGTTACTATGCCAGTAAAGGCGGACTGTTTCAAGAAGGAGAAATGGTTGTGCTGATCAATGAGGGATCAGCTTCCGCAAGCGAGATTGTAGCCGGAGCGCTGCAAGACCATCGAAGGGCCACCGTTGTGGGCCGAAGGAGTTTCGGAAAGGGTTTGGTGCAACAAGAGATGCGATTAAGCGATGGTTCCCGCGTTCGATTGACCACCTATCGCTATTACACCCCGAATGGAAGAAGTATTCAAAAACCCTATAGCAGTGACTATGAAAGCTACCAACAAGAAGCATTTCATAGAGATTGGTCAGAAGATGAAGAGCGCACAGCAGAAGATGCACGTGAACTGCAAGAAGGGGGAATTGCTCCGGAGATTATTGTGAAGATCGACAGCCTCCCAGTTGATTTCTGGGTGTTCCATAGTTTCCCCCCAGGTTTAATTGATCGATGGGCTTTTCAATATATCGATCAACATCGAAGCAGTTTGAAAGAATGGACAGAGAAAGCATTTGTTGAAAGCTTCGAAGCAGATAGTCTGGTTGACCAGTTGATTGCTTACGCCCAGCCAGATTCTGCTCAATCATTGAACTTAGGCGATGCAGAACGAAAGTATTTGTCCAATCGAATGAAGTCCATTATGGCGCGAAACCTTTACGGACAACAAGCCTTCTATCCCATCTATCTGACCACCGATCCTTTTGTACAACAAGCGCGTCAAGCGATTCAAAGGATGGTGGGACAATAAAAAAGGCGGCCAATGGCCGCCTAAAAAAAGTACTCAGAAAAGCTTAGTGAGCGTCGTGCGCACCATGTTCGTGAGCGTGCTCTTCTACCATTTCCTCTGCCTCTTCGCCCGCTTCTTCAACGGCTTCCTCAGCAGATTCCATGGCGTCTTCAGTAGCCTCCATCACTTCTTCTGTGGTTTCTTCCACAGCGTCCACGCCTTCTTCTACTTGCTCTTCTACAGTGTTGGTGGTCTCTTCAGTTTCGGCAGCATTTCCACAAGCTACGGCAAAACCAAAAGCAGCCATCAACAGGAACAGATTGATTTTCTTCATTTTGTTGTTTGTCTTGAAGGTTGATTCTCAGAGGGCAAAAGTAATTATTTAGCGAAACCCGCGAAAAGTGTTTCGCTAAATTTTTGCAACTGATTTTGAAGGGTACAATCGGCAAGGGCAGAAGTCAACTCTTCAATGGAAACTCTCCGCTGTTCCATGCTGTCGCGTTCGCGAATAGTGACCGTTTGGTCTTCCAAAGTTTGGTGATCAACCGTTACACAGTAGGGTGTTCCAATGGCATCTTGGCGTCTGTACCTTCGGCCAATAGCATCTTTGTCGTCGTATTGCAACTCAAAGGTGGCAGCGAGCTTGCGTTGAATATCGCGGGCAGCCTCTGGAAGTCCATCTTTCTTGATCAGCGGTAAAATAGCTGCTTGAATGGGCGCAACGGCCTTCGGAATGCGCAGTACGGTACGGCTTGAGCCATCCTCTAGAGTCTCTTCATCATAAGAAGCTGATAGAACCGCCAAGAACAATCGGTCAAGACCTATGGAGGTTTCTACCACATAAGGAGTGTAGTGCTCATTCAGTTCCGGATCGAAGAACTGCAGTTTCTTTCCAGAGAATTCTTCATGCCGCTTTAAGTCGAAATCGGTTCTGGAATGAATGCCCTCCATTTCTTTGAAACCAAAGGGGAAGCGGAACTCAATATCGGCGGCGGCATTGGCGTAGTGAGCCAGCTTGTCATGATCATGAAAGCGGTAGTTGTCTGCCGATAGGCCCAAGCTAAGGTGCCATTGCAAACGTCTTTCCTTCCAGCGCTCATACCACTCCATCTCAGTGCCAGGACGAACGAAATACTGCATCTCCATTTGCTCAAACTCCCGCATCCTAAAGATGAATTGGCGCGCTACAATTTCATTGCGAAATGCTTTACCGGTTTGGGCAATCCCGAAAGGAATGCGCATCCGAGCCGTTTTTTGAACGTTCAAATAATTCACAAAAATGCCCTGAGCGGTTTCCGGACGGAGATACAACTGAAGACCTTCCTCTGCTACAGATCCCAAACGGGTGCCAAACATCAGGTTGAACTGCCGAACTTCTGTCCAATTTCGACTACCGCTGATCGGACAAACCACCTCTTCGTCTACAATAATTTGGTAAAATTCTTTCAAGTCATTGGCCTCAGCGGCTTTGGCGTAGCGATCTCGAAGAGCGTTGGCCTTCTCTACATACTGCACTACCCGAGGATTGGTAGCCCTGAACAGCTTTTCGTCGAAGCTTTCACCAAAGCGTTTGGCCGCTTTTTGAACTTCTTTTTCGGCTTTGTCGAGCTGCTTTTCAATTTGCTCTTCGATCAGCACATCGGCCCGGTAGCGCTTTTTCGAATCTTTGTTGTCAATCAAAGGGTCGTTGAAGGCATCTACGTGCCCAGAAGCCTTCCAGGTAGTAGGGTGCATGAAAATAGCCGCATCAATACCCACTATTTCTTCGTGCAGTTGCACCATACTCTGCCACCAGTATTGGCGAAGTTTGTTCTTCAACTGCACGCCATAGGGCCCGTAATCATATACAGCTCCGAGTCCTTCGTATATATCGCTGCTTGGAAATACAAAACCGTACTCCTTGCTATGAGCCACTACTTTTTTGAATAGATCTTCCACCTTGATTGTAATTGAAAAGCAAAGGTAATTCGTGCAGTGTGGCATTGAAAAAGAAAAGCCCGACACCTATTAGGGAGAGGTGCCGGGCGCCGATTCGCCACTAAAGAGATTGTAAAGTAGGGAACGAAAAGAACGAATCAAGTAGCGTTCGAATCGGTCCTTTAAAACTAGCATGAGGTGCTGAGCGCTGAAATACCAGAAATCCGGTATTTTTCGTCAAACTTTCCTGCATGCAACAATTTGATCAGTCCTTCTTAGACTTCTTTATCGATCTAGCCCCTAACAATCACAAAGACTGGTTTGATGAAAACCGAAAGCGCTATCAAAAGGCGGTCAAAGAACCCATGGAGCGTTTTGTGCAGCATTTGATTGATCTGTTGGGCCAAGAAGAGCCGCGCTTGCAGGGTCTTTCGCCAAAGAATTGCATCTTCAGAATTAACCGAGACATCCGTTTTTCAAAAGACAAAACCCCATACAAACTCAATAGCAGTGCGGTAATTTCTCCGCTAGGAAGAAAAGATCACCGCTATCCGGGCTTGTATTTCGAGCTAGGTCCAGACCGCTTGGCCATTGCTGGAGGGGCCTATTCGATTGATAAAGAAGCGCTAGAGCAGCTTCGGGCGCACATGGTGTTGAACAAGCGGGCATGGAAGGCTGCTGCTGTTGATGCGGACTTTCTTCGCTACTTCCCCGACGGACTGCAGGGAGAGGAAAACAAGCGGCTGCCGTCAGATTTACAAGCCCATGCAGAAGAGTTGCCACTATTATTCAAGAAACAACTGTTCTATTGGCGAGAATATGCCCCAGACCAAATTATACAGCCGGGGCTAGACAACTTGCTGATCGCGCATTTTCGAGCCACAAAAGCCGTTCGCGAGCAGCTTATAGCTGCTTTTGGGGTTTAGAGTTTGTAGCTTAAGCCCACGCCCAAGGCTTGCTTGAACTGCGTTCTCGGTCCGGTGCCATTGGCATCGGTGAATTGAATGTCGTCATCGTAGATCAAGTGGGCAGTAATCTGTACCGTGATATAGGTGTTCACCTTCATGTTGAGGGTGTTTTCCCAGTTGACATCAATGTTTTGCGGATTGTTGAGGTAGTTGGAGAAGAGATCGAGTTTCGATTGAAAATCAATGTTCTTCATCACGGGTGTTTTGTACAGGGCGTTGAGATATCCACCTATTTCTACCCTATTCTTTTTTCCGGCGGTCACCACATTGCCCAAAGAGTCTAGTTCAGCCGCTTCTACTCCAAAGGCACCCAAATCAGCCAATCGCTGGTCGTTGACCAAGGTGTATTTCATGGTCATGGGGGAGAGGAATACGTTGAATTTGGCACTCGGACTGTAGGTGAAACCCAAACCAAGGGTGGTATAGGCAGGAGCGAGGAAGTTAGAAATGGGGGTGGTGGCCGCTTCATTTTCAAAACCTTCGGCAAACTGTGTGCGGAAGGCCAACATGGCTGAACCACTCCAATGTGCGCTAATCTTTCGGTCAAGACGACTGTTAAAGTCTATCAAATCATCGGTTTTCACCTGCCGGTCGCCAATCCATTGATGGCCATAACGCAGATCCAATCGATTGTCCCAGCGCCATTGCTTGAAGTAATAGTTGGCGTAGAAGTTTAGCGCAATCAAGCCGCTCACCGAGCTTTCGCCACCAGCTTGCCAGTTAGACAAAGACACTTGGTTCAAAAGCAAACTCCCTGATGCCCCTTTGTCCCAATAACCTTCGTCTAATTCTCCTTTTTGCGCCAAAGCAAATTTGGCCGAATCACTAAGTTCTTGGGCTTGCACGAAGAAAGAGGTGCCAAAGGCAACTGCCAATAAGTAAAGCGTGTTTTTCATGATATCCTGTTTAGGATGGCTTGTTGAGCCTGCAAATTAATTATTCAATGGGGCCTTTATCCAAACAAAAGCTGCAAAACCTCATCAATCTGCCGAATGGCGTGCACCTTTATTCCTTTGGGTTTCTTCTCAATCTTTGAACGAGAAGAGACAAACACTTCTTTATAGCCCAATTTGGCGGCCTCGGTCAGACGTTGGTCAATTCTACTAACGGAACGTATTTCTCCCCCTAAGCCCACCTCTCCGCAGAAGGCAGTATGCAGAGGAATGGGGAAGTCTTCGGAAGAAGACAATACAGCGCATGCTACGGCCAAGTCCAGGGCCGGATCATCAACACGCAAACCACCGGTGATATTTAAGAACACATCGCGAGTGCCCAAGCGGAAGCCGCAGCGCTTTTCCAAAACAGCCAGCAGCATATTGAGCCTGCGGGTATCAAAGCCGGTAGTGCTTCTTTGGGGGGTGCCATAAACTGCTGTGCTCACCAGGGCTTGGGTTTCGATCAGCAGTGGCCGGGCTCCTTCCATAGATAGTCCAATAGCCACCCCACTCAGTGCGGTATCCCGCTCACCGATGAGCAATTGAGAGGGATTCTCCACCCCGCGCAAACCCTCATGTCGCATTTCGTAAATGCCCAGCTCCGCAGTAGAGCCGTAGCGATTTTTCTGTGCGCGCAACAGTCGATATACATGGTGTCGATCGCCTTCAAATTGAAGCACCACGTCTACCATATGCTCTAAGACTTTCGGACCAGCGAGTTGTCCTTCTTTGGTAATATGTCCGATGAGAATGATGGGCGTACCCTGTTGCTTGGCCAGTTGAATTAAGCGGAAGGCTGACTCGCGAATCTGACTAACCGTACCGGGAGCTGATTCCAATTCAGGGCTTACCAAAGTTTGCACAGAGTCTACAATACAAAGCCCGGGTTGCACCTTGTCAAACTGATCGGCAATACTCTCTACGTCAGTCTCAGGCAATAGAAGCACTTCGGTATTTCCACCGGAAACCCGTTCTGCCCGCATCTTTACTTGTTCAAGGCTTTCTTCTCCACTTACATAGAGTACAGGCCCTTTCGGAAACTCGAGGGCCAACTGTAGCATGAGGGTAGATTTCCCGATTCCCGGTTCTCCCCCCAGCAACAGAACAGAACCAGGCACCAATCCTCCTCCAGTAACACGAGACAGCTCTTGATCTTGCAAGGGGATGCGCTCAGCGGCTGCTGAACTTACTTCTTTGATGGATTTAAGCGCTGAAACATGACTTACATTCTTCAAGCCACGCTTTACTTCTTGCCTTACGCGCTCTTCTACAATGCTATTCCACTCTCCGCAACGGTTGCATTGACCCATCCACTGGTTGTGTTGGGCGCCACAACTTTGGCAGACAAAAGAGGTTTTTGCCTTGGCCAAAGGCTACAGTTTGAGAGAAGAAGACGGACGAAGTTCTCCCGGATCAGCGAAGGGGGCTCCTTTGACCACTACATCTGGTGCGCACTCCTCTTTCCAATTGGGGTGTTCGCTGGTGAGGAACAATCCGTCTACCGCGCGCAATTCGCCAAGTGCTTCGGCAAATGGAGCAGACCCACTCACGGCCAACAAGAGTACATCAGCTTTTTGACGGGCGTGGCGGATAGCCTCAATTAATGCAGGGGTAATGGCTTGCTCTTCTAATCGGGCCAACACTACGGTATAACCATAGAAGGCCCACATGTTTCTGCGGTGTGCCAGGCTCTTGGGGCCTGAAATCAAACGTGTACGGGAATCATCCGACATCAGTCAAGGGCATTTTCCTCGTCCGAAGATACATAAAGAGCAAGGCGATAAGCCCACTAACGATGCCCATAATGGCCTGGCCGCTGTGCACCAAGGTGGCGAAACTCAAACCAACGGTATCATTAATGCCCAACAATCCGAGGCTGAGTACTACTAAATAGTGATAGGCTCCCACCCCCCCGGGAACAGGCACCACCATGCCCATTCCGGCAGCCACCATCACAAAAAGCATGTTGGCAAGGCTTAGCTCAGCGGTTTCTGGAATGGCGAAAATGCAGATGTAAACCATCAAAAAGTACATGGTCCAGATGATAAGGGTATGCAAGATGAACAAACCCTTTTTCTTCATGTGGACGATGGTCTGCAGGCCCTCGCGAATGCCGGAGAGAAAGCTTCTCACTTTGGCCCAAAGCGGATGTTGCAGAATCTTGTTTCGAAAAAGGAAAAAGAGCCCCACTACCAGCGACATTCCAATAAGAATGAACATCCACAATGGGCTGCCGGAAGCGCTTGCCTCCTCCGTGTTACCACTACCCGAAGCTTTCTGGTAGAAGGCCATGAAATCATCATAGGAAGTGAGCAATACCGCCGCCACAAAAGAAAAGAGCATGAGAAAATCTACTGCGCGTTCCAAGATTACCGTGCCGAAGAGCTTAGCCACTGGAATTCGTTCCATTCTGTTGAGGGCCGTACAACGGGCCAGCTCCCCGGCTCTTGGAACGGCCATATTGGCGAAGTATCCTACTGCCACCGCATGAATAGAAGACCAAGGATGGGCGCGATGCCCCATGCTATCGAGCAACAAAAGCCAGCGCAAGCCGCGGCTGATATAAGCCACATAACCCATGGCCATGGAAAGTAGCACAAAGCGATAGTCTGCATTGGCCAAACTGCTCCAGAGCTCTTTGGGGTCGGTGCCACGAAAGGCCAGCCAAAGCAGCAAGGCAGCCAAGGCTACAAAAAGCAGATAACGCAGGGTTTTCACTATGCGCGAAGCCAACTAGCGGAGGGTGTTGGTTTTTTCATCCGGGAAGACCACCCAAGGTTGAAAAGATTTGGCTTCTTCAAAAGGCATGAGGGCATAAGAGAATATGATAACCACATCTCCTTTTTGTACCAAACGCGCAGCCGGACCATTCATGGTCACTTCGCCGCTGCCACGCTCGCCGGGAATTACGTAGGTCTCCAAGCGTTGCCCATTGTTCACATTCACCACGGTTACTTTTTCACCAGCGATCATATTTACCGCTTCCAGCAAATCTTGATCAATGGTAATACTACCAATATAATGCAGGTCAGCACCTGTTATGGTGACCCGGTGAAGCTTTGATTTTACAACCTCTATTTGCACGGCGCAAAAGTAGTTAATAGAATGGCGCCAAGGGGAGGGGGACGTATCTTCGACCGCATGATTCAAATTGGCCGAACCCTTATTTCGGAAGAGCTCTTTACTGAGGCGTTTCAATGTGATTTGGAAGCGTGCAAGGGGGCGTGTTGTGTAGAAGGCGATGCGGGCGCTCCCTTGGAATTGGAAGAAGCCGATCTGCTCGAACAAGAATATGCGGCCATTGCGCCTTATCTACTAGAAGAAGGGAAAGCGGCTATTGAACAGCAAGGAAAGTCGGTAATTGACAGCGACGGCGATCTGGGCACTCCTTTGGTGAATGGCGGAGCTTGTGCCTACGCAGTGTTTGAAGGAGGGAAAGCCCTTTGTGGTATCGAGCAGGCCTGGAAAGCAGGCGATACGCCCTTCCGAAAACCGGTGAGTTGCCACCTCTATCCGGTTCGCATTCAATCGTATCAATCTTTTGATGCCGTCAATTATCACCGCTGGAACATCTGCTCTCCGGCTTGTGCATTAGGACGGGCTTTGCAACAACCGGTATTTGTTTTTTTGAAGGATGCCCTCATTCGTCGCTTTGGTGCCGAGTGGTATGCCGAATTAGAAGAGGTTTATCAGCTCTACCGTTCAGAGAAAGGCTGAGGTTTTTCACAAACGCTGTGAATTATTTATACCGTTAAGTCCTTTTTAACACTTGTTTTTTTGCGCCCGCTGGCAATTTGACCCTCGCAAGGCACTTTCTATTTAGGCTGTTGATAACTGCAGTCGGATGTGCAAAAAACGGTCTTGTCGCACTGCGTTTCAATGTTAAAATTTGTTGAGGAAGTTGCATTGCCTCTTCGCCTCCCCCTCGGAGCACTGCCACAACACCAAAGAACAAAAGCACTGATTAACAGGCTTTTGGATGAAAGTCCATAAGTCTAAAGCACTAACTGTCACATAACTTATATCATGCAGGAAGAACCTATCCTCAATGAGAACAAAGACCGATTTGTTCTCTTCCCCATTCAACACCACGACATCTGGCAGTGGTATAAGAAACAGGAGGCTAGCTTCTGGACAGCTGAGGAAATTGACCTGCAACAAGACCTTACCGACTGGAACAACAGGCTCAACGAAGACGAGCAGTATTTCATCAAACACATCTTGGCCTTCTTCGCGGCTTCAGACGGTATAGTAAATGAAAACCTGGCCGAGAACTTCGTGAATGAGGTGCAGTATACCGAGGCCAAATTCTTCTATGGTTTCCAAATTATGATGGAGAACATCCATTCGGAAACCTACTCTTTGCTTATTGACACCTACATCAAAGATCCCGTTGAGCGCGATCGGCTTTTTCATGCCATTGAAACTTTTGATGCCATTAAGAAGAAGGCTGATTGGGCCTTGCGATGGATTGAATCGCCCAGCTTCGCAGAACGCCTCATCGCTTTCGCTGCGGTGGAAGGCATTTTCTTCAGTGGTTCTTTCTGCTCCATCTTCTGGCTAAAGAAGCGCGGCATCATGCCCGGCCTCACCTTCAGCAATGAATTGATCAGCAGAGATGAAGGCTTGCACTGCGATTTCGCTTGTCACCTCCACAACCACCATCTGGTGCACAAGGTGCCCGAAGAGCGCATCAAACAAATCATTATTGAAGCCCTCGACATCGAGCGCGAGTTCATTACTGAATCTCTGCCCGTACGCTTGATCGGTATGAACTCAGAATTGATGACACAATACCTCGAGTTTGTAACTGACCGCTTGTTGGTAGAACTCAACTGCAGCAAGGTGTACAACGCTACCAATCCTTTCGACTTCATGGATATGATTTCGCTGCAGCGCAAGACCAATTTCTTCGAAGGTCGCGTGGCGGAATACCGCAAAGCCGGCGTGAAGACCAACGACAAGGAACAAGAAGAGTCTACCAAAGACGTATTCAGCTTCGACAACGATTTCTGACAACAACCACCTAAGAACACCCTATTATGCCCATGTACGTATTGAAGCGCGATGGCCGCCAAGAAGCGGTCAAGTTTGACAAGATCACCTCGCGCATTGAAAAACTGTGTTACAGCCTGAGTTCGCTGGTAGACCCCACCTCGGTGGCTATGAAAGTGATTGAGGGTATTTACGACGGTGTCACCACCTCTGAACTAGACAGCCTAGCTGCGGAAGTAGCCGCCAGCATGACCGTTCGGCACCCTGATTACGCCCTGTTGGCCGCACGCATCGCCGTGTCAAACCTCCACAAGAACACCAATAAGTCGTTCTCAGAAACCATGGCCTCTCTGCATGGCTATATCAATCCAAAAACCGGATTGCATTCGCCCTTGATCGCAGACGATGTAATGGAGATCATTCAAGCCAATGCGCCATTGTTAGACAGCACCATCATTTACGATCGCGATTTTGGCTATGACTATTTCGGCTTCAAAACCTTAGAGCGCTCCTACTTGCTGCGCATGAACGGCAAGGTGATTGAACGGCCGCAACATATGCTGATGCGGGTGTCCATCGGTATTCACAAAGACGACATCGCAGCCGCGATTGAGACCTACGACTTGATGTCGAAGAAGTACTTCACGCACGCCACACCCACGCTCTTTAACTCGGGAACCCCCAAAGCCCAGATGTCGAGCTGCTTCCTCATCACCATGAAAGATGATAGCATTGACGGCATCTATGACACTTTGAAGCAGTGCGCCAAGATTAGCCAGAGCGCCGGCGGCATTGGCTTGAGCGTACACAATGTACGTGCTACGGGCTCTTATATCCGCGGCACCAATGGCACCTCCAATGGCATCATCCCCATGCTGCGCGTGTTCAATGACACCGCCCGCTATGTAGACCAAGGAGGAGGCAAGCGCAAGGGAAGCTTTGCCATCTACATGGAGCCTTGGCATGCCGACATTTTCGATTTTCTCGACCTGAAGAAGAACCACGGTAAAGAAGAACTGCGCGCGCGCGACTTGTTCTACGCCATGTGGGTACCTGATTTGTTCATGAAGCGCGTAGAGGCTGATGCCGATTGGACGCTCATGTGCCCCAATGAATGTCCGGGCTTGTACGACAGCTACGGTCCTGCCTTTGAGTCTTTGTACGAGCAGTATGAGCGCGAGAACAAGGGAAGAAAGACTATGAAAGCCCGTGATCTTTGGCTCAAGATCTTGGAAGCCCAGATTGAAACGGGCACGCCTTATATGCTGTATAAGGATGCCGCCAACATCAAGAGCAACCAGAAGAACCTGGGCACCATTCGCTCTTCCAACCTGTGCACCGAGATTATGGAGTACAGCTCTAAGGATGAGATTGCCGTGTGCAACTTGGCCAGCATTGCCCTGCCCATGTTTGTAACGGAAGACGGACAGTTCGACCATACCAAGCTGTATGAGGTAACCATGAAGGCTACGCGCAACCTGAACCGCATCATCGATCGCAACTACTATCCGGTGAAAGAGGCGCGCAACAGCAATATGCGTCACCGTCCGATTGGCTTAGGGGTGCAAGGTTTGGCCGATGCCTTCATCAAACTCCGCTTGCCCTTCACCTCCGATGAAGCCAAGCAACTCAACAAAGACATCTTTGAAACCATCTACTTTGCCGCTGTAAAAGCCTCGGTAGAAGAAGCCAAAGTAGACGGACCGTATGAGACCTTCGATGGCAGCCCGATGAGCCTGGGCGAGTTTCAGTTTGACCTTTGGGGCGTAAAGGCCGAGGAATTGAGCGGCCGTTGGGATTGGAATGCACTGCGGGAAGAGGTTAAAGAGCATGGAGTGCGCAACTCCCTCTTGGTAGCCCCGATGCCAACCGCATCTACCAGTCAGATCTTGGGCAATAACGAGTGTTTTGAGCCTTACACCAGCAATATCTACACCCGCAAGGTGTTGAGCGGAGAGTTCATTGTAGTGAACAAGCACCTCTTGGTAGACCTCGTGAAGCTGGGCCTTTGGAATGAGAATCTCAAGACGGAGATTATGCGGAACAACGGTTCTATACAGAACATCGCGGGCATTCCACAGAATATCAAAGAGCTTTACAAGACGGTGTGGGAGTTGAGCATGAAAGATATTATTGACATGGCGGCGGATCGAGGCATTTTCATCGACCAAAGCCAGAGCATGAACCTCTTCATGGAATCGCCCAACAAAGGCAAGCTCACCAGCATGCATATGTATGCCTGGAAGAAAGGCTTGAAAACCGGTTTGTACTATCTGCGTACCAAGAGCGCTACCGATGCCATCAAGTTTACCGTTGAGAAGCAAGCGAAGAGCCAGGTAACGCCTGTGGTGAATACGGTAGACCAACCGGTAGAGCGCGTAGAAGCAGCCGTAACCCCAGAGATGGAAGCGGCCAATGACATGAGCAGCTTTGAAATGAAAGGGGCCGAGATGAATGCCAAGAAGCTGGCCGAAGCCGTGCGCAAGAGCTATTCAGATGATGAAGCCATTGCCTGCAGCATCGACAATCCGGATGGCTGCGAGGCGTGTGGGTCCTAAACGAAGGAGGATTTAATTACAAGAGGCGCAAC
>CAZDPF010000018.1:0-23941 GCA_964507215.1 uncultured Chryseobacterium sp.
CCACTGCACAAGCGGCCTTACTGGTGTTGCTCTTTGGTGATCAATTGGCCACCGAAACTTTTCATTTAAGCATAGATGCCGGGGCCAACTACCGAGAATGGAATCTAGAAAACGGGGATCCGGCCTGGGGATGGCATTTTGGCTTGGGCACCCATTATCAGTTTGCTGAAAAATGGCAGCTTGTAGCAGAGTTTACGCCTTTAAATGGCGGAGGAGCACGCAATACGCCCGCGCTTACGAATTTGCCGATAGGCATTGATAGCTTGCTGAGCAATAGAACTAACCAATGGCAGATCAATACCATTGATGTACCTGTGCTCATCCGTTATAGCCTCACTCCCCAATTGCATTTGGCAACAGGACCCGTTTTTTCTTTCATTACTAGCGCCAAAGAAATAAGAAGAGCGGAATACTTTACCGGTGAAACCATTACGACCGAAGCAGATATTAAAGAGCAATTTCATTCATTGCAATATGGATGGAGCGCCGATCTATCTTACAGCCTGAGCGATGCGCGCAAAGGAAAAGGAATGCATGTTAGACTGCGCTATTCTTCCTTCTTCAACAATGCCTTGCAGTCTGGTCAAGGGCGGCTCTGACAAATTCAAGGCATTCTCACTTTTCCATTCATTCTTTGATCATTAGCAGATTAATTTGACAATGCGAATCAAACCCAACAAATCCATCAAGATGAAAAAGTACCTGTTTGCCCTTTTGTTCGTTTTCAGTACCACGTCCTTCGTGCAGGCACAAACGGAATTAGACATTCTTCGGAAATTATTCCAAGTGGAGAAGAAGGCAGCCTTGGCTGATTTCTTACAACTTACAGATGCACAAAACACTGCGTTTTGGCCTATGTATGCCGAATATGAAGAGCAACGAGCCATTCTCGGTCAAAAACGCATTCAGCTGATTGAAGACTACGCTCGCAACTACACCCCGAAAAAGCCGATGAGCTCGTGAAACAATCCCTTTCATTGACTAAGCAGCGTGCCAAGCTTCGTCAGAAATACTATAAGAAGACCAAGAAGTTGCTGGGCTCTGTAAAGGCTGCAGCGTTTCTACAATTTGAGAACTACGTAGACAATGCGGTTTCTTTGGAAATCTCGAATCAGATTCCGTTTATCGGGGAATATTGATCCCTGCGGTCTGCCTCCTATATGCTGAAATTAAGCGGGCTCGAAGGCCCGCTTTTTATTTTAGAAGCGGTAACCTACTTGCAACACATAGCGGAAACCAGGACCCCAAGTGCTGTTCAAGCCCTTTTTGCTGAGGCTGCCCGTATCAAAAAACTCCTCCGCCCCAGGGTAAATACGCGTTAATACATTCACCACGTTCTGGTAAACCTCAGTCTCTGCAACCTCATCAGAAAGCTGTCCATTGGCTTGTAGATTCAGGCTGTAAAGCGACACACTCGGACCAAATAAAATCAGATCAAGGGTCCATCGATCATTAAAATTGAACTGATAACCAATTTGGCCACCGATGTTCAACACATTCATGAATAAATCAAGGCCTACCTCTTGAACACCAGAACCTGTATTGATGTCAAAATCGGCACCCATATCGAAGTAGTAATACCCGATATACGGAGCTAAATAAACGCCATTCGGAGCGTCATGCCGATTGCGGTCTCCCAAATAGAATCGGTAATCGGCTGTGGCAGAAAAGCCACGGTTTCTGCCTTCTACAAAATTGATTAGAGTAGAGTCACTGCTATTTCGCTGAAAGGGAAGGCTCATCGTACCCAAGTTCAAGCTGATGCTCTGATTTCTTTGAATCACACGCTCATAGCCCAATACCCAGCTGTCAGGACCACTGATGAGAAAAGGGGTGAGATTCCATCGTACCACATTGGGTCTGAATAAGCTGCTATCGCTAGCCTGCGCCAAGGAGATGGCAGATTGCAAGAGCAAGAACAGCATCAAAATTCTTTTGAGAAAAATGGACTTATATGCATGCCCTAAAGTTCGCGAAACGTATAAAGAGCGGTCAAAAAAAAGGGGCCACGCTTTCGCGTAGCCCCAATAGCTGACGACCGGAAGGTCCGATCAGCTATCTACCCCCTTCTTTAATGGGTTAATTACAGCTCATGTCAATGGTGATGGGCGTGGGATACTGATCTACCCCAGGTCCTTTGCGCAATACAAAGCGCCAATTGTCAATCACTACACCATCAGGAATTGTGAGCAAGCTTCTTGGTGAGAAGCGGAAGCGATACATTCCGTTGTCTATGTAGGTCATCTGCAAACGGGGCTCTGTGGGCGTAGCAATAAAGCTTGCCAAGCGATACGGATTGCCTGCATCGTCTCTGCCTTCTACATATACGTGCAAGTCTCCGGGAGCGTAATCAGCAAAACCTGGAACGGTATCACGTGCACTTTCGTAGGTCACTGTGATGATGTCATCAGCCGTAGGGAATGCAGGAAATGCCCAAAAAGGCGCGCGCTCTGTGGCGGGTGGGTCAATGGCGATGTTGATGTCTTCTGACTTGCGATCAGGATCGCCGTAGCCTCCTCCATCTTTAGGTTTTACCAAGAAAGACAAGCCACGCGCATAACAAGTGGCGGCATCGGTTTCATACCATTCGGCCAAAGTTGGCTTGAACACATACTTGTACACCAAGTTGCCCATATCGGTCATTTCCAAGGTGTCATTGGAACTCTTCCACGCTTGGCTACCCGTGCCATTTACTTTGGGATGTCCTGCCGGAAACTCCCAAGGGTTCCATGTCCAGATGAATACGCCCAAACCAGCTGTGGCATCATCTACTAGATTTTGCACACTTTCAATGGAGGCATCCAATTGTTTGAGGTCTACAATGAGCACAAGGCTGTCATTGGGATCAATCTTCTCTGGAATGGTGGTCACCTGTGCGGTGAGGGTCCAGCCGAGAAGTAAGCCGGCTCCGAGGGTAAGAAGCTTTTTCATGCTCATTGGCGATTAAAGTCGTACGCGTAAGAAATGCTAGGTGCGTCGCAGTGGGCCCGTGTCACTTTCATGCCCATACGGGTATCGATGGTGCGCACCATTTGGGTGAGATCCATCATCAAAGTGTCACCAGTGTTGGTATACATGGCAATCTCTGATGGGAAATCTGTGGTGTTGTAGGCGAAGGTGCCATTGTCTCCGAAAATGTTTCCTCCTGCACCTGCATTGTCTACGGTGTAGCTCATGTTTTCATAACTAAAGCTCATCACCAAAGGGTCGGCAACAAAAAAGTCGCTGATGTCAATGGTTTCGGGCACAGGTTGGGTTTCGTCTGTTTGCTCCACTTTCTGAAGCACCCATGTTCCGGTAATGCCTTCTGTGAGGGAATACTCGGGTCCGATCTCTTTGTAAGGATCGGGTTGGCAGGCCACTGCAACAATAGCGATGGCACTTAATGCGGCAATTAGTTTTTTCATTTTGATGCGATCTTATCGGTTAACAACCTCCAGTCTCGTTCAACGGGAAGATGTCTGTCAGTTCTGAAACAGGAAACTGCAACACCATACCCGGACAGTTCCAAGGTGCATTACGAATGGTGATGCTCTCTCCGTTGGCTCCACGGCGCTTGAGTTGCTGAACGCGGTTTCCTTCGCCTAACATCTCAATGCGTCTTTCAAAGCGCACAGCAGTCAATATAGCAGAAGCTCCTGCACTGCCAGCCAAGTTCTTTTGAGGTCCTCCATAAGCGCGTTCGCGGATGTCGTTCACATCTTGGATCGCTGTGGCCAAGTCACTGCCCAACGCTGCTAAAGCCTCAGCACGTATGAGCTTCATCTCGGTAAGGTGTAAAACAGGCACACTAAAGAACTGTCTGTTGAACTTGTTGATGCCAATGTACTCATTAGACTCGCCTTCATTGAAGACGGTAAACCACCGTGAACGCTGATCGGTAGAATCCAATCCGTACGTCACATACATCTCCAGGCTGGCGCGAAGGGTGGGTTCGTTGCCCAGGTCTGTGCGATAATTACCGGTAAAAGAACCTGAGCGCTGGTCGAGTTGTGAACTGATGGTAGAGAAAATAGCTTCTGTACTGGTTCCACCTTCTACAAAGCGATTGGCTGTGTCAGTATTGGAAACCTCCAGGCTAAATACTCCGCTGTTGATAACGTTACCAGCGTACAGGGCTGCATTGGCAAAGTCGTTCAGTTGGAAGTACACTTTGGCCAACAAAGCCTCTGCTGCATGCGAAGTAGCGTAATTGCCATTGGTGGCAGGCAGATTGTCTTTGGCAAACATCAAATCAGCGATGATCAGATTGTACGCAGCCTGAACAGATTCGCGTTGCGGCAGATCATTGATGTTGTTTTCTGAACGCACCGCAATACCTGCATGGCTATTGTCTGCTGTAAAACCTGCAGGCTGTGCCCAACCCGTTACCAAGTCAAAATGACCCAAAGCGCGAATAAACTTGCATTCGGCTTCCATGATGGTTTGACGCTGTGCATCCAATCCGGTTGATCCATCTGCCAAGGCGTCGAGCAAACTGTTCGAACGCATGATGGCGATGTAGGGCTCTCCGTATACCCCGCCAATGGTTCCATTGAAGAACAACATATTGCGGTTGTACACCTCGTTGAAATCGGAGTTGTTGTTTGGGGCAGCCAAATCATCGCTCAACAAATCGTTGAGTACCTGAATTCGTCCGTTTTTGTAGTTGGCCACTACATCATAGCAGCTATTGAGCAGGTTCTCATAGTCCTGCGGAGTTTGGAGGGCCTCATCTATCAAAAGGATGTTGCCTACCGGATCTACGTCTAGAAAGCTTTCACAAGCCGTCAGCGTAGCCATCAATCCCAGTACGGGTAAAATTTTGTTGCTTTTCATCGTCGGCTAATTAAAATTGGAGGTCGAGGCCAATGCTGAAGGTCTGCTCTTGCGGAGGAGTCAAATAGGTGATATTCGGACTCATATTCCGGTCGGTAGCATTCTCGAAGTCGCGTGCGATTTCGGGATCAAGCCCTTGGAATTTGGTGAAGGTCAAGAGGTTGGTACCAACAAAGTAGATGCGCAATCCATCGAGCTTCCAGCTTTCTACTTTCTCTTTCGGGAAGGTGTAACCGAAGGTCACGTTGCGCAAGCGCATGAAGCTACCGTCGTGCAACCAAAGATCTGTGTTGATCCAAGGGGTAGTAGAACCCAAATTGGCATTGTCAGTGGTAAGGCGGGCATAACGAGAATTGTCTCCGGGCTGCTGCCAGCGATCGAAGATATGAGGCGTCATGTTCCACAATCCGTCGGCAATGCTCATCACCCCAAGTTGGCGCTTTGAAGAGCTGTCATAGATGTCGCCTCCAATCACGAAAGCAAACAAGAAGCTGAAATCGAAGCCTTTGTAGGTGAAGCTGTTGTTAATCCCTCCGATGGCATCAGGCAATACGCTTCCTACAGGCACGCGATTGTCTGGACTCCAAGTGAAGGTAGGATTGCCATTGATGTCTAAGTACACCGGACGACCAGTGGCTGGATCAACATGCGAGAAACGCACAAGGAAGTTGGTTCCTACAGGCTCGCCTACTACCACGCGGGTGTCGTTGGTACCACCACCTACGGCATCCGGACTATAGCCTCCGATGCTTTGGATTTCGTTGTAGTTGTACGCAATGTTGAAATCGGTGGTCCACGTGAAATCTCCCACCAAGTTGCGACTCTTAATGGCAAATTCTACTCCGCGGTTCACAATCTTGGCCACGTTGTCCCACTTGCTACCAAATCCAACACTTCGTGGAATCTGCACATTGATCAACACATTGTCGGTTGACTTGTCATAGTAAGAAATTTCACCGGTGATACGGTCTTGCAAGAAGCCATACTCCAAGCCGATGTCAATGGCACGGGTGTTTTCCCATTGCAGATTCGGGTTCTCCAATACCACGGGGTAGAGGATGTTACCATTGTTGTATTGCCCATTTCTAGACCATGTGCCTCTCCATTGATCAGGAGGGAAGGCCGCATTACCCGTAAAGCCGATACTGGCTTTCAACTTCAAGTAGTTGAGGGTCTCGTTGCCAGCCAACCAGCTCTCTTCGCTTATGATCCATCCCAGTCCGAGGGAGGGGAAGAATCCCCAACGGCGATTCGGACCGAACTTAGAAGAACCATCGCCACGCACTACCAATTGGGCTTGATAGCGCTCTTTATAGCTGTAATTCACCCGTCCGAAAACCGAAGCGAAGGTGTAGCGCTCTTCCGGAATTTGGTTGTCGAGCTTGAGAGAATCCAACAATTCGCGGTTGTCGAAGATCGGACCGGGCGCATCGTTATACACGTTGTTCTCGATGGTCTGCCCTTGATCGTTTTGATAGGTATAAGTGTACCGATAGCGGCGGCTTTCTTGCGCTTCTACCCCTACCATGTAGGTGAGCACACTGTTCTCATTCAACCGGTGCAAGTAGGTGGCCGTACCAAACATATTGTAGTTGTGTACGTCGCGAGGGGTGCGTACCGCGTTTCCTTGGTTTTCGTTCGGATTGGTTCCGATAATCTGCCAAGGCTCGTAGATGTCTTCTGTGATTCTCATATAATCATAAGAGCCGGAAAGGGTCAAAGTAAGGTTGTCTATCGGCCGATAGTTCAGCTTCACATTGTTGATGGTTCGCCATTCATCAGTGCGCCACTGCTTCAATTCGCGCATCATCACTGGGTTGTTGCCCGCTCCGGCGCCAAACCAATATGCCCCGGTAGAGTCATAAATGGGGAAAATAGGAAGCGCCGTACTCATAGCCGCTCCAAGTCCACCAGCCCATGCCGCATCAATACGATTGTTACGACCACGGCTTACCGAGCTTGAAATACCGATGTCGAACTTCTTGCTGAATTTGTAGTCGCCATTCAAACGGGCAGAAATGCGCTCATAGCTATTGCCTTTCAAATAGCTGTCATTCAAATCATAAGAAAGGCCTGCGTAGAAGTTGTACTTGTCTGTAGCCTTTTGCACACCAAAGTCGTAGCGCTGTTTAAAGCCCGTTTCAATGGTTTCATCTACCCAGTCTGTATTGGTATTGCTAGCCTGTTCCCAAGTCAAGCCACCGGGAAGTGTAGGCGTTCCTACTTTGCCATCATTGGCCCAGGCTTCTTTGTAGAGCTGAAGCCATTCTGGGCCGCTCAACATATCGGGTCTGCGCGTGGGATTGGCTACTCCTAAACGGGTGCTAAAGCTGTACTGCAGCTTTGGGCTCTTACCCCGCTTGGTGGTGATGAGAATTACTCCATTGGCTCCTCTTGAACCGTAGATCGCAGTAGCTGAGGCATCTTTTAAGATTTCCACAGACTCAATGTCATTGGGGTTCAAAGTGGCCAGCGGGTTTTGGTTCATGGCCCCGCTATTGCCTTGAATGAAGTACTCTTGGGTGATGGGAATTCCGTCTACCACATACAGCGGGTCACCGCCAGCAGAGATAGACGCTACGCCTCTTACCCGAATGAGTGATCCCGATCCGGCCAAGCCACTACCCGTAATTACTTGTACACCTGGCGCCTTCCCTTGAAGGGCCGTTTCAAACGAAGGCGTAGGGATGTCGTTGAGCGCTTTGGTGCCCAACTTCACTACAGAGCCGGTAACATCTCTGCGGCGCTGAACACCATAACCTACCACCACCACCTCATCGAGATTGTTGGTAGCTACATTGAGTTGGATCTTCCCCATGTCGAGGTTCTGTCCATCCTTTACCGTTACCTTCTTGGTGATGGTTTGGTATCCGATGAAGGAAATCTGGACGGTGAGGTCTCCAGGTTTGACCGGAACTATAAATTTTCCGTCCAGGTCAGTGTTGGCACCGGTCTGCTGTTCAACCACCAGAACGGCCGCTCCTGGAAGAGTGGTAGCGTTCTCATCTAACACTGTACCCGTAAGTACTTGGGCAAAGTGTAAGGCGGGGGTCAGAAAAGCAGCGAGCAAGAGTGCCTTTGCATAGGCGTGCTTCATATTGCTGGTTTTTCAGGTTTGGTCTTTCGACGCTTTTATTTCCCGGCCTGTGGGTCAGACCGGGACGCTTAGGTGTGGATTAGGGTTTTCTAATTAATCGGCCAGTATACACTTGGTCATTGGCCTCAATGCGGTAGATATAGAGCTGTCCGCGTTTGAGGTCGTCTTGCGCACGCCAAGTGAAACGAGCATCTTGTACTTCTAGGTTTCCAGAATAAACTTCCTGACCAAGGATGTTGGTTACTGTGAGTTGAACACGGTTTACATCCCAGCCATCGGCCATGTAGAAATAAACCTCGCCTTCAAATGGGTTCGGACCCACGGTAACGCCTTTTCCGGCTTGGGCAATAAGTTCTTCCTCTACTGAAATAGGTAAATCAGCAGGAATAAACCATCGTTGGTTGGTGTACACATGGTACTCACCTGCCGCATAGTTGATAGACATATTGGCATCGGTCACGTTCAAGCTGTCTCCACTCACCAAATCATACCACCAACCGGTAGTGGGGAAGAAGGGCTGCACATTGGTAGCGCTCATTCCAAAGTTTCCGTAGATCAACACATGATCGCCATTGTTTTCAAACTTCAAAAACTTGAGGGTTTGATTCAATCCACGAATTGTAGGGTCATTGCGGAACATCTGTGGGTGCTCTAGCTTCAACTTATTCATGATTTGGTACGAGCGGAACACATCTCTGCGATCGGGCTCATTCAAATAATTCCAAAGAATGGCCTTCTCACAGGTGCGACATGGATCATTGATGGATACATCATACCCCAGTTCACCGTGTTTCCAGAGCATTTTTGGACCGGGCAGCGGAATGAGGAAGGGCGCGATGAGTTCAGCGCGATCCAGGGCGATGGGCAACTGCCTGATGTCATAGCTGCCGTTGGAATTGCCAAACTGCAAGTTCTTGTACATAATGCGCTCTTCGTCGTGGCTTTCTGCATAGGCCACCAAACTGTTGTTGGGCCAACCGCGTGAAGAAGCCATTGCCGCATTGAGGTTAGAAGTATAGCCCATACTGCCCTCGTTGTACTCATGGTTCATATTGCCCCAAGACATAAAGCCCCTGCTTGACAATTCAATCTCTTCGCTATTGTCTGCAAAGTGCTCCAGAATCATATAGATGCCTTGGTCTACACTCCAGATATCACTGGCGTAGTCTTGCAGTATGTTGATTCGGCTTTGGTCATAGGCCGCCCAGGCACCGGTATTGCCCAAGGTATTGTTCTGCGTAAAGCCTTTGGAAAGGTCGAAACGGTAGCCATCTACACGATATTCTTCCACCCAATAGCGAATCACCCGCTTGGCCCATCGGCGGGTAGCGGCGCTCTCGTGGTTCAGGTCGTAGCCCACATTAAAATCGTGCTTGGCCACCGGATTGGCCCAAGGGTTGTCTGGCGTAGGAGCATTGTAGCCGCCTTGGTTGTACATGCGCACCAGCGGACTCTGTCCGAATTGATGATTGAGTACAATGTCTAAGATGACCGCGATGCCTCGGCGATGACATTCTTCTACCAGCTCTTTAAACTTGTCGCGTGTTCCGTAATACTTGTCCAGCGCAAACATGAACATGGGGTTATAGCCCCAGCTGCTATTGCCTTCAAACTCCATTACAGGCATGATCTTCAATGCGTTGATGCCCAGCTTCTCAAAGTAATCCAAGCGCTCAATCACCGACTGAAAATTATGGCGAGCATCCCAATCGCGAATGAGGATCTCGTAACATATGAGGTCTTCTTGATCTGGGCGCTGCCAGTTGATGCTATTGTCCCACTGGTATTGAGGTCTTCCAGGCTCTAAAACACCTACTGCATCATTGGTTTTTCCGTGTGGATAAGGCAATAGATTGGGGTAGGTCTGGCTGTCGATCCACTGGTCATTCCATTCATCTAAGATGAGTTCGATGTAGGGATCTGTCACGCGAAGGCCGGCACTGTCAATTTGGTATTGAAAACGATACTGCTCTCCGGGCGTCAAACCCGTGAGTTCAATCCAGAAATAATTGGTAGCCGGATCGAAGGTCAATTCATAATTCGGATCAGGAAGCCAGCCGTTGAAATCGCCAACGAGGTAGACAAAGTCTTTGCCTGGGGCATACAGTTGTAAATAAGCGCTGCTGTTGGTGGGATAGCTTACCCCTTCATTGCGTCCGGATGGAATGGCCGCTTGTGGGGTGCTGCCCCGCTTGAGAAAGTAGACCGTGTCAGACACGCTATTGCCAGCATGAGAAGCAGTGAACACCACTTCATAGCGGCCTGCAGCTAGAGCAGACATATCTAAGGTGTGTGACAATTGGGTTTGGTTGGTAGCAGAAGCTACAGGGTTGCCATCCACAGTAAAACTCAAATCTGCCGCTACAGGCGATTCTCCGCTCAGCGCAATCTGCTGGGTTTGGCCAGCAAAGTAGAAGCGGTTCGGGTGAGAGACGATATCGGCATTCAGACCCGGACGAGGAATTGGGATGTTGATATCGTCAGACTTGCGATCAGGATCGCCATAGCCCCCGCCATCTTTGGGTTTCACCAAAAAAGACAGCCCGCGCTGATAGGCTTGGGCTGTGTCTGTATTGTACCATGAAATAACGGAAGGCTTGAATACGTATTGGTATTGCATATTGCCCAATGCCGTCATCTTGAGGGCATCATTGCTATTCTTCCACGCTTGTGAACCAGTGCCGTTCACCAGCGGATGACCGGTTGGATGTTCATTCGGATTCCATGTCCAAATGAAGAGATCCATGCCGGCGCGAGCGTCAGCTTTTAAGTTCTGCACATGTACAGATGAACTGTCCATCTGATTCAAATCCACAATAATGACCAAGCTGTCTTGTGGGTCAATAAATGTAGGAATTGTAGTAACGATTTGCTGTGACCAAAGGGAAGCTGTGCACCCCAGCCACATGAAGAGGGGGAGAAGTCTTTTCATGCGAGGAAAGTGTATTTTTCACACATTGCTAATCTATGAATAAAACGCGCTCGCCAAAATCCTTTAACACTCATGATTTCAGTTGCTTAGGCTTTACCCCTGTTTCAAGTTGTCAAAATTCAGTTGAAAAATGGCGCTACGATATGATCAAAATCAGGTCTTCCGCCTCTACTCTTTCTCCTGCTTGAAGCACTATTTTTTCCACTTTTCCCGCTTTATTGGCCGTCACGGTAGTTTCCATTTTCATGGCTTCTAGCACAAAGAGTTGTTGGTTCTTTTTCACCACCTCTCCTGCCTTCACCAACACTTTGGAAAGCAAGCCTTGCAGGGGTGCGCCAATTTCTTCTTCGCGGTCAGGATTTGCTTTTTCATTCACCTTGGTTTCAATGCCCAGCGATTGGTCTTTCACATTCACATTACGGGTTTGTCCGTTCACCATGAAAAAGACCGTTCGCGTGCCGGTTTCATCAGCGGGTCCTACGCTGAGTAGTTTTACCAAAATGCGTTTGCCCGGACCGATTTCCACTATGGTCTCTTCATTCTCCTCTAAGCCGTAGAAGAAAATCTTGGTGGGAATTTTCGAAATGTCTCCGTATCGCTTGAATCGTTCCAAGGCTTCTTCAAAAACCTTGGGGTAGAGCTTCCAACTGAGGAAATCGGTCATTTCCAAGCTGCGCGTAAAGCCTTTTTGGAATCTGATTTTGAAGGCCTTGAACTCAGAATCGAAATCGATGGGCTGCAGATGCGCATTGGGCCTTTCGGTATAGGGCTTTTGGTCTTTGAGGATGATCTTCTGCAGCTTTTTCGGAAAGCCGCCATCGGGTTGACCCAAATCGCCTTTGAAAAACGATTGCACACTTTGGGGGAAACTTAGCTTATCGCCCTTCTCCATCACATCCGCTACGTTCAGTCCGTTGGTCATCATGTACAAGGCCATGTCGCCTACCACCTTTGAACTTGGCGTCACCTTCACCACATCCCCAAAAAGTTGGTTGACCTCGGCATAGGTTTTCTTGATCTCGCCAAAACGCTCACCCAATCCGAGGGCTTCGGCTTGCGGACGAAGATTGGAGTATTGCCCCCCGGGAATTTCATGTCGAAATACTTCAGCTGCACCGGCTTTCAATCCGCTTTCGAACGGATAGTAATATTCTCTTACTGTTTCCCAATAATCGCTGAACTTGTTCAGGCTTTGGATGTCTGTGCTGCCTTTGCGTTCGTGAAACTGCAGCATTTCAACAATGGCGTTGAAGTTGGGCTGACTGGTGAGCCCACTCATTCCGCCCAAAGCCACATCTACCGCATCTACACCGGCTTCAATGGCCATCAGATAGGTGGCAGACTGAAGGCTTGAGGTGTCATGGGTGTGCAGGTGGATGGGCAAATTGGTGGTGGCCTTCAAGGCCGTAATAAGCTCTTTGGCCGCATAGGGTTTCAACAGGCCCGCCATGTCTTTGATGGCGAGAATGTGCGCCCCTGCCTCTTCAATTTGCTTGGCCTTGTTGAGATAGTAATTGAGGTCGTACTTCTTTCTTTTGGGATCGAGGATATCGCCGGTATAGCAGATGCAGACTTCTGCAATGGCCCCGGTTTTCTCTCGAACCGTTTTGATGCTGGTTTCCATAGCCGGCATCCAGTTGAGCGAATCGAAAATCCGGAAGAGATCCATGCCGTTTTCCCATGCTTCAATAATGAAGCGCTCAACAAGGTTGTCAGGATAAGCGGTGTAGCCCACTGCATTAGAACCCCGAAGCAGCATTTGAAAAAGCACGTTGGGCATGGCCTCTCGCAAGTCGCGTAGGCGCATCCATGGATTTTCGGTGAGGAAGCGCATGCATACATCAAAAGTGGCCCCTCCCCACATTTCCATGCTGAATACTTCTGGGTGATGTCGGGCGTAGCTTTCGGCCACTTGCATCATATCAAAAGTGCGCATTCGGGTGGCCAATAGGCTTTGGTGCGCATCGCGCATGGTGGTGTCTGTAAACTGCACCGCCTTTTGCTCTTTCAACCACTTCGCCACGCCTTCGGCTCCGCGTTCATTGAGCAGGTCTTTGGTGCCCTTGGGCATGGGCTCACTGCGCTTGAATTCCGGCACACGGGCTTTGTGCAGCTTCTTGTTGCGATCAACAAATTTGACATCTGGATTGCCGTTCACTACAATTTCCCCCAGATAGCGCACCATCTTGGTGGCGCGGTCTTTTTCTTCCATGAACTCCAACACCTCGGGATGGGCTTTGATGAAATTCACCGTGGCCTTACCTTCTAAGAATTGGGGATGGTTGATGATGTTGATGAGGAAGGGAATGTTCACCTTCACCCCACGAATACGGAACTCGCGAAGGGTGCGGGTCATGGCCCGAACGGCTCCATCTAAACTGCTGCGCTGTACAGAAACTTTTACCAAGAGCGAGTCGAAGAACGGACTGATTTTCATTCCCTGATAGACGCTGCCCTCATCGAGGCGAACGCCAAAACCCGCTCCACTTCGGAAGGTCATGATGGTGCCGTAATCAGGTCTGAAATCGTTCTTCGGGTCTTCGGTGGTGATGCGGCATTGAATGGCATAGCCTTGAACCGAGATGGCACTCTGCCCTTTGATGCCAATGGCGGCGTCACTGAGTTTATAGCCGGCTGCTATGTAAATCTGGGCCTTTACCAAGTCAATACCGGTGACCATTTCGGTAACCGTATGCTCTACTTGTATGCGTGGATTGACCTCCATGAAGTAGGCCTGTCCGTGCTTGTCTACCAGAAACTCTACCGTTCCTGCGTTTACATAATCTACTTCGTCTGCAATGTTGAGCGAGTGTCTGCAGATCTCTTGGCGAATGAATTCATCTAGATTCCAGGCTGGGGCTACTTCCACCACCTTCTGAAATCTGCGTTGAACAGAGCAATCGCGCTCGTACAAATGCACCCGATTGCCGAAGGAATCGGCCAGAATCTGCACCTCAATGTGCTTGGGTTCTTCAATGAACTTTTCCAGAAAAACCGTGTCGTCTCCAAAAGCGCTTAAGGCCTCGTTCTTGGCGCTATTGAACTGCTTGAGCAACTCCTCGGCATTCCAAATAACCCGCATGCCCCGGCCCCCTCCTCCTGAAGCAGCCTTCAGTATGACCGGATAACCAATTCGATCAGCCTCTTCTCGCGCTATTTTCACATCCAGCAATTCGCGTTCACTGGCCGGAACGGTGGGCACTTTGCTGCGAATGGCTATTTCTTTGGCGCGTACCTTATTGCCCAAGGCTTCCATGGCCGCCACATGTGGACCAATGAAAGCAATTCCAGCGGCATCGCACGCCCTCACCAAATGGGGGTTTTCAGAAAGAAAGCCATAACCCGGATGGATGGCATCCGCCCCGGTGCGCAAAGCCACATCTACAATGGCCTCAATGTCTAGATAGGGCTTAAGCGGATCATCATCATCGCCAATCTGGTAGCTCTCATCAGCCTTGTATCGGTGCAGCGAATAGCGGTCTTCATAGGTATAAACGGCCACCGTTGACAATCCGATTTCATTGCATGCGCGTATAATTCGAATGGCGATCTCACCGCGGTTGGCAATCAGAACTTTCTTAAATCTCATGGGGGAGGGCTATGGGTGGTTGGTGCCCCCAAAATAAGCAACTCCCACGCACGAAATTTATGAGATAATACAGGCTTTCAGGCTTTGTGTAGCTGGTGCTGAATGCCGGGCTCTTTGTCAAAAACACTGCGCGCGTAAGCACAAAGCGGAAGTATTTTCTTGTGCTTGGCCTCTGCCCAGTTCAAGATGAGGGCCAAGAGCTTGCGCCCTGTTCCTTGCCCCCTCAACTGATCGTCTACTGGGTGTGGTCTATAATCAGGAGGTGTTCACCGGCGAGTGAAAAGCTCATCTCGGCCAGTTGCTTCTCGCCAAGAAAGGCTACAGCCGCCCCTTTGTGGCCGTCGAGCTGAAGATCAAACGTCAAGTCCATTCTACAAGCCCATCGGAACATCCATCAACAAAACCCGTGCGTTGGTGCTCGCTGAGAGCTTAAATGTTTGGGTATCCCAAATGCCAAGGCCATCTCTGGCGTGTAAAGTTTGTTGCCCAACGCTCACGCTGCCTTCTAGCACAAAAAGATAGGCCCCATTTCCGCCTTGCTGAATGCGGTACTGTTCTTCATGGCCTGCATCGAATTCGCCCATAAAGAACCATGCATTCTGATGAATCCAAACCCCTTGGTCATCAGGAGAGGGCGAGAGAATCTGGTAAAACGAATTGGGCTTTCTCAGGGTGGCTATAGGAATTTGATCATAGCGCGGCGCTACGTTCTTGGTGTGGGGAAACACCCATATCTGTAAAAACTTGACCGGCTGATGGTTGTTGCGGTTGTACTCGCTGTGATAGATGCCGGTGCCGGCGCTCATTACCTGCACATCGCCTTGCCGAATGACCGCCACATTGCCCATGCTGTCTTTGTGTTCTAAATCGCCTTCGAGAGGAATGGAAATGATCTCCATATTGTCATGAGGATGGGTACCAAAACCCTTTCCGGGGGCTACTACATCATCATTCAATACCCGCAATACGCCAAAGTGCATCCTTTCAGGATTGTAATAGTTGGCAAAGCTGAAGCTGTGGTGACTGTTGAGCCAGCCATGATTGGCGTGCCCTCGGCTGTTAGACGGATGGTAAACGATTTTCATTTGGGGAGGTGTTTGGGTTGGAGGAAGGTGATTGAATCCCACGCGTTGCATCAAACGCTCATAGGTAGAGTCTTTTGGAAGCGGGGTGTCTTGGTTGCCCATAACCGGAAGGGCTGCCGCAGCGGCTGATCCTAGGGCCAACTTCTTGAGGAATGTCTTTCTATTCATCACCTTGCGTTTGATGACTTCAAAGTTCGGAAATTTTCGGTGTTTTAACATTGTTATGATTGTAAACCGCTATTGCCCGATTGTTTTTATCGATAGGAATACGTTGAAATGATTAGAAAAATAGGACTGAGAAAACGGCTTAGAACCGTTCGCAATCGCGGCACAGGGGAATGGACTGTGATTGGTTCTTGGCCATCAAATTGAGCCATTCCAATCGTTGATCAGCGCTGTAGGCCGCAAACAGTCCGCCATCCATCACATTGCCCACCTTGCCCACGCCATTCAAATCATTGCAGCAAATGCTCACTTCACCGCCTGGCAATACCACCAGCTGGTCCATCATCATACTACAGCCCCATTTCCAGGGCTTGGCATGCTTTGATCCTTGCATTTGGCCATCTACTTCTACTTGCCCGCCCCAATCATGGGCCAGGCGCAGTTCATAACTGTCTACCACATTCAACAACTGCTTGAAAGCAGGATCGAGGCTTTCTTTTTGCATGGCCGCTTTATTGGCCAAAACAGAGATGATATAGAGTTCTTTGGGTTGCGCAAGCTTGGCATTGGCCGCTGCTAGCGATTCCAACTTTTCGCTAAACGCATCCCATTTAGCCCGTACACGAATGGCTTCGTACGCTTCCGGACTGCCGCCATCCATGCTAAAACCCACAGAGCGTATGGCGCGACATTTTAAAATGGCAGCCTCTTTTGCGGGGGTGAGCGGAAGTCCGTTGGTCAAAAGATCAAAACGGGGTACATGGCCACCTAGTCTTTGTGCTTTTTGGTAGAATTCATCTAATATCTCCAGAAACTCTACTGCCTTTGGATGCAAAAGGGTTTCGCCACCGTTGTGGAGATGCACTACTTCCACACCCGAAAAACGCGGGTCAAAAAAAACCTCCTCCAGCACTTTTCGCCACACCTCTTCGCTCATCCGCTCTTTCTGCATTTGATGGTCGAGCGCACAAAAGCGGCAGCGCAGGTTACAATAGTTCACCCATTCAACGTAAACCTCGCGGGTAGAGGCACGCTTTTCATCCAAACCCCACTTCCGATGTCTGAAATATCGCCATCCAAAATCCAAGCCTTGGGCAAATTCGAACAAAGGGCGAAGGTGATTCACCTTGCCCAAGCGCCGGTTCAGTTGATCTCTAATTTGGGTGTAGGTGAACATGCCACAAAGGAAGAGGTACCCATGAGATGAACGGATGACTTTCATCAGTAGCCATTCATCATTTGCCAAGTCTTTGGGCATCTTTTTAAATGGCTTTTTAACTTCCCACTTGCTGAACTAAAAGAAGGTGACCTACAGTCGGTCAAGCCTTTGTAATTTGCCCAAAACTAGCAGCAATGCGCAAGGCGATTTTTGGAGCCCTCTTAGCACTGGCCTGTCAAGGGCCAACCTCTCACGAAGAACCTGTTGTAGAAATGGAAGAACCCCAAGGCAAAGACCCTCATTCTTATGCCCAACCAGAGATTGCGCAAGTAGAGCACTTGAGCTGGAATGCTTCCATTGATTTTGACAACCAAGTAATTGAGGCCACTGCCACTTGGACGTTGAAAGAAGGTGCGGGAAATGCTGTGGTCTTTGACACCTATGATTTGCGCATTCAAGACGTCACAGACGGCGAGAACATCCCTCTTAATTTCGACAAAGGGGCCAAGCATGAAGAATTCGGCAGTCCGCTTACTGTAAAACTGCCTGATGGCGTCCGCACTGTGAAAATTCGCTATAAAACCCATCCTGGTGCTCGCGCACTTCAATGGACTGACTCTTCGCAAACGGCGGATAAGCAGATGCCTTTCTTGTATACCCAAAGCCAAGCCATTTTGGCCCGCACCTGGATTCCTTGCCAAGATGGTCCCGGAATACGCTTCACCTACGATGCACAAGTGCAAGTGCCCAAGGGAATGCTCGCGTTGATGAGTGCTTCCAATCCACAAGCGGTGAACGAGAGCGGCCAGTACACTTTCTCGATGCCCCAGCCCATTCCTTCTTATTTGTTGGCCTTGGCAGCAGGTAAACTCAGCTTTGTGGAAGTGGGCCCTAGAACAGGTATTTACGCAGAACCTTCCATGATTGAAGCTTGCGCTTATGAGTTCGCCGACATGGAAAAGATGATGACGGCCGCCGAGGAGCTTTATGGTCCGTACGAATGGGGTCGCTATGACTTGATTGTTTTGCCTCCAAGTTTCCCCTTCGGCGGCATGGAAAATCCTCGTCTCACCTTCGCCACTCCAACCATTTTAGCGGGCGACCGCTCTTTGGTTTCTCTAGTGGCGCATGAGCTTGCCCATAGCTGGTCTGGAAATTTGGTTACCAATGCCACTTGGAACGATTTCTGGCTGAATGAAGGCTTCACTGTGTACTTTGAAATGCGCATCATGGAAGCGGTTTATGGCCGAGAATACTCCGAAATGCTCGCCCAACTTAGTCATGGGGAACTCAAAGAACAGGTGAAGGAGTTCTTGCAATCCAAAGCTGAAGACACACGTCTTAAGCTTGATCTCACTGGCAGAAATCCTGACGACGGGGTTACCGCCATTGCCTACGACAAGGGTTATCACTTTTTGCGATTGATAGAAGAAACGGTAGGTCGCGATCGCTTCGATCGTTTCTTGCGCTCTTACTTCCAGCAATACAAGTTCAAGGTGATGGATACTGAACGTTTCTTGGCCTTATTGAAAAACGAACTGTTGGATGAGCAGGAAATACACCTGATTGGCGTAGACGAATGGATCTATGTTTCTGGCTTGCCAGACAACACACCGGTGCCCCATGCAGAACGCTTCGATCGTGTAGATGAAGCTGCCAATGCTTTTGTATTGGATGGCCAACTGCCCGAAAACTCTTTGGCCAAAGATTGGAGCACACATGAATGGTTGCGTTTCTTGCGAAAAATCAAAGGAAGTTCCGCTGAAAACCTCGTTAAGTTAGACGCGCAGTACCGTTTAACCGCTTCTACCAATGCCGAAATTGCCGCGCAGTGGTTCGTAAATACCCTTTCATTGGAAGGGGGTTACACGGCTCCTCAAGGCATGGATCTCCTTGCTTCAGTAAAAGCCTTCTTGGTGAAAGTAG
Source organism: uncultured Chryseobacterium sp. (assembly GCA_964507215.1). GTDB lineage: Bacteria > Bacteroidota > Bacteroidia > Flavobacteriales > Schleiferiaceae > RFXV01. Next base: position 18,772 of record CAZDPF010000018.1, read on the forward strand.
GTAGGAGAAAATTCCTAAGCCCCATTTACGCCGCCATGCTTGAAGGCCAGCGCCAAGAGCAAGCGCTCAAGATTTACCGCGAAGCGCGTTCTAATTACCATGCTGTAGCGCGTGAAAGCCTAGACGAAATGTTGGGTTATCAAGAATAACGGCTTGTTCTAACCTCCAATGCGCGCAGCGGCATCATCTATTTGTTGTCGGTACTTGCGCAGCAGCCGCTCTCGGTGTTGAGGAGAGTTATTCAGGTTGACCCCGAGCTGTATTTGCTGCTCAAACCAGTGCTGTAAGTCGTTGCACAAACTGGCGTTAGCACTTTTCACATAGTTGATTCCCGCAAAACTGAGAAAGACCAAGCGGTGTGCCTCGGTATTGAGCAAAGCATTGTTGGCCATATTCAAGTAAGGAAGATGGTGAATGATGTGGTTGCCATTGGCTTGTCCTTCATTCAGAAAAACCTCGTCTAACAAGGCCCGCAAATCGTCTAGAATGAGCTTTGCATCTACGGGCTTAATTACCAAGCCATCCACCAAGTTTTCTAATTGATATAACTGATTGAGCAATGTGCGCTCTGTCCACAGTTCTTGGGTGTTGATGCGTTGGTAGAGGTTGAAAAAGCCGCTGGACATTTTCACCAAGCGTTCGGGAATATCACTCAGGGTCATCTCCCGATGCCGCTCATAATTGGCAGACCGCAGCCAAATTAAATGCTTGAAGCGGGTGAGATTATCGCTGAAGAAGTACAAGAACAAAGGCAGGTCTCGGGCGGCATAAAACAACTCATGCTTGATGACCACCATTCGCTCTAGCATCCCGCCGGTATCTAGCAGATATTGCTGTATACTTTCTGTATCTTCTATATAAATGGGCCGTTCACCTGTTAGGTGCAATTTCTGACGGCTGAATCCTTCGTACTCCTGAAGCTCAATGTCATATTCCGACATGAGCTTAATCAACTCATCCGCTGTAAGCTTGTTGATGCCGCTGATCCGCTTGTACGCACTACTCACACTTATTTCCAGCACCGCTGCTACAGAATACGCCAGCTTTTTCTTGTCATTCATTTGGTCTTCAATCTTGCTGAAGAGCCATTTGTAGAATTCACCTTGAGGCATTGTAGCAGAAATTCATGATTCATTTGATCCGTCGAACTTCAGGATCTATTGCGAATCTAATCATTGAAGGCCAATTATATTGAACTCCTTTCCCTACACTTCTGGCAAGGCTTCAAAACGATAGCCCGCCGCAGTCCAATCTGCCAATAAGCTTTGAAGTGCTTCCTCCATACGGGGCGCTGCCTTGTGACTGTCGTGAAAAACCACAATACTGCCTGCGCGCACGCGATCACGGGTCCATGCAATGCAATCTTGGGCACTTAGCGCTGGTTCAAAATCGTAACTCAGCACATCCCAAAGTACAGTTTGCACCCCTTGGTCTTTCAACGCTAAATGCTGTCTGCGGCGAATTCTTCCGTACGGTGGCCGAAAGAGTTTGGTACTGGGCAGCAAAGCCAGGCTCTGGTTGGCAGAATTTAAATAGGCACCATCATCAGTGTTGAAGCCGTTTTCGTGCTGCATACAATGGCCCCCTAGCCCGTGCCCCAGTGCCTGAATACGCGTTAGCAGCTCTGGGTGGGCCGTGGCGTTCTTGCCAATAACAAAAAAGGTGGCTTTGGCATTCCACGCCTGTAAAATGTCTAAGACTGTTGAGGTGACCCCTGGTGTGGGCCCGTCGTCAAAAGTGAGGTAGAGAACCTTTTCCTCTCTAGGCAGGCGAAACCAGGCCCCGGGATACCACACGGGGCCCATTTTCACCAATAATTCATGGACGTACCTATAGTTGCGCACTCAGCGGACCAATGGCCTGAGAGAATCGTTGGAAGAAGGGGTGCTCTTGCATTTGTTGTCCGCTTCCGCGCACTTCGTATTGCCTCACCATCTGCATCAACATTTGGTAGTACTGCACAGAGGCTTGCAAATCAGACTGTATACCCTCTCTCCATTTCTTGTCTCTAAACTGCTGGTAATACGCGAGTTCTTCATCCAAGGTGTCGGCGAACTTGTTCACAATGTCGTTGGCTTTGTCTGTTGCACCTGCCTTGTAGTAGGCTTCAATTACTGGGAATATGAAGTAGTTGTAGCCGAACACATCGTTGGGAACTTGCTCTTGACAGAAATCGAGTACTTCAATGGCTTTTTCGTTTTTGCCCTCTTCCGCCAACGCGGCTCCAAGCCTTCCGAAAATGTTGCGGAAGTTGTAGCTCAATCGGCGGTTGGTCTCATCCAAGTACAGATCCGGGTCATTCATATTGTTCCAGGTGAACTTGTTCATCAGGTTGTCATACATGATGTCTGTTTGCACCCTTCCAAAATCTACTCCTTGTCCGGCCGCAGGATTCTTGATCGGTACGAAGCGATAGGCGAGGCCTTCTAATTGGAAGTACTCATCCAAATGGAAATAAGCCTTGCTGTTGCCTCCTACCGTAATGGAGAAGTAAATCGGACGCGTCCAATCGTTGTAGGTAATGAGGTCCATCACCATCAAATCGCGCTTGGGCAATGCATTCGAGCGGAAATCCCAATCAATATACGCTACAATCTTGTCGTAGTCTTGCGGCTCTACTACGCCATTCTTGATTACTGCTTCGCGGTCTACGGTCACGCGAATTTTCTTCACCGGATAGAACTGAAGGTCTTTAGAGCCCATGGGTCTGAAGCGGGTCTTAGGATCATCGCTCTTGACCCAATCCATAAAGTCTTCAGCACGCCAACGCTTATTGGCGATTCCGATATCGCGGAAATACAACACATCGCGAGTACCTTGCTTGTATTGATCCCATTCAAAGCCAAAGGGAACGGCGTCAGAATCATAGGCCTTTCTCCGCATCTGATCGATGTACCAATCGGTGTTCAACAGGCTGAGGTTGACAACGCGTACATCGGTTCGATAACCTTCTATTTCTTGCACATACCACAATGGGAATGTGTCATTGTCTCCATTGGTAAACAGAATGGCGTTGGGCGCACAACTGTCTAAGTACGCCTTGGCGATGTCTCTGGCGGTAGTTCTTCCTGAGCGATCGTGATCATCCCAGTTTTGTTGGGCCATCAGCCCGGGCACGGCTACCAAACACAAGGCAGAAATGACCATGGCCAATTGGGCGTTTTGTTTTTGCTCTTTGAGGAAGTCAAAGAGGGCGTGTACACCAAGGCCAATCCAAATGGCAAATACATAGAAAGATCCCACAAAGGCATAGTCGCGCTCGCGGGGTTCAAAGGGCTTGTGGTTGGTGTAAATCACAATGGCAATACCCGTGAACAAGAAGAACATCATCACCGCCCAACCGTCTTTCCAATCGGCTTTGAAGTGGAACCACAGTCCTAACAAGCCCAATATCAAGGGCAACAAGAAGTAAGTGTTGCGTGCCTTGTTGCTCTTAAAGTGGCTGGGTAAGTTAGATTGTGGACCAATATGCGCCTCGTCTACGAACTTGATGCCTGACAGCCAGTTGCCCTTGGTGAGCTCATAGCGATGTTGGTCATCGTTCTGCCTTCCTGCAAAATTCCACATGAAATAGCGCCACCACATATGGCCTATCTGGTAGTTCATGAAGAAGCGGAAATGCTGTGAGAAAGTGGGACGAGCTTCAGCATCTTTGAGATCCATCAGAGCGATGTAGTTCTGCACATGGCTGGGGTCATCGCTCCACATCCTTGGGAAGAAGCCGATATAATTCTTCGAAAAGTTGCGGATGCTCTCCTTTCCATCATTGGAGATGAGGTACTTGCCCGCCTCTTCATCGCGGTAGTAGGTGGGCTTGCCATCGGTAAAGGGCTTGCTCGCATCCAACTCGGCATTGAAAGACTGTCCGTAAAGCTTGGGCCAATCGCCGTATTGCTCCCTGTTGTAATAGGCCAAAAGGCTCAAGGCATCTTCCGGATTGTTTTCGTCAATGGGCGGATTGGCATTGGAGCGAATGGCCAGGGTGACGAAGGAAGTGTAGCCTACAATAATGAAGGCCAAACTGAGAACGGCGGTGGCCACTAATGGCTGTTCCTTTTTGTGCGCATAGCGAACACCAAACCAGATCAATCCGGCGAAGAGCAGTACGGCAAACAGGGTACCTGAGTCAAAGGGAAGGCCGATGCTGTTGACAAAGAAGATCTCCATCTTTCCGAAGAGCTGCAGCGTGATGGGGATAATCAGTTGGAAGACGATGAGCAACATGCCCACAGAGACCACGTTCGCGATGAGGAATCCATTGCGACTGTATTCGTACTTCTTGAAATAGTAGATGAGGCCGATGGCGGGGATGGTGAGGAATACCAAGATGTGCACGCCGATGGCGAGACCAATGAGGTAGGCGATGAAAAGAATCCAGCGATCGGCGCGCTCATCGTTGGCGTCTACCGCGTTCTCCCATTTCAATATGGCCCAAAACGCTACAGCCGTAAAGAAGCTAGACATCGCATATACTTCCCCTTCCACAGCCGAAAACCAGAATGAATCAGAGAAAGTGTAGGCGAGTGAACCTACAAAGGCACTACCGAAGATCACGGTGAGTGCGGTATTGTCTAAGGCTTTGCCCTTTCCCACCACAATCTTGCGCGAGAGATGGGCAATGGTCCAAAACAAGAATAGAATGGTGAAGGCCGAAGACAGTGCAGAGGAAAGGTTCACCATATAGGCCACTTTGGTGGGGTCGCCAAAAGCAAACAAGGCAAAGAAGTTGCCGATGAGCTGGAAAAGTGGCGCTCCGGGGGGGTGACCCACCATTAATTTGGCCGAAGTGGAGATGTATTCTCCACAATCCCAAAAGCTCACTGTGGGCTCAAGGGTTAAAATGTAAACAATGGCTGCGATGAAAAAGCTGAGCCAACCGAATAAGTTGTTGAGCTTCTTGAAGTTATCAGTTATCATGGGTGCTGCTTGCTCTGAGACGAGGGCGAAAATAGTGAAAAAGCTTCCCTAGCACTTGTGAATGCTTTGTGAAGGTGATTGAAAGCGCCATTTTGGGTATTGTACAATCAATGTGGATGCGCTTATCTTTGCCGTCCCTTTGCCCGATCGTCTAATTGGCAGGACAGCGGATTTTGGTTCCGTCAGTCTAGGTTCGAGTCCTAGTCGGGCAACAACACCCAAGAAGCCACTCCCTCGAGTGGCTTTTTTTATG
>CAZDPF010000019.1:0-23610 GCA_964507215.1 uncultured Chryseobacterium sp.
TGCCCTCGCCTCCAATAAAGTCACCCTACTTATCGGTATGAGGTCCGGGCGACATGAACAGATATTCATTGGTTTCGGGGAGAAACACTTCCCACTCGTCTACAGGCGCGGCATGCAGATGCAAACTCACCGCGCGTTCTTCACCCAGATGCCGCACACGATGAAAACCGATATAGTCATTCAAATAGGCATACTCTCCCGCATTCAGCGCGATGCTTTTATACAACTCCATATGGTTGTTGGAGTCTGTGCGCAGATAGTAATCCAATGCCAACTGGCCTGAAGCCAAGTAAATCCAGCCTTGCTGTCCGGCATAACTGTGAATAGGAGAAGCTTGCTGCTGCTGCCAACACATCAGCAACAACTCATAGCTGCCCGTGCGCTGCAACAGCTTTCTGCGGTAGTGCTGCTTATCACATTCCAATAGGGGTTCCAAGGCCGTCAAGGGGATGGCTAAATGGCTAAACAGGCGGGCGTATCCTCCATAACCTTCTCCATATTCAAGGTGCTTGAACAGTTCGTCTAAACGGGTGATACGCATAGTGCACGGCTTTTACTGTATGATGTCGATGCTGCCAAAAACGGCATTGGCCTCTAGCCGAAGCACCTTGTTGCCGTCATTGATCGGATTTCTTCGCTTGTCATCTACACTGCCAAAAACAGCGTTTTGCTCTACTTGTACGGTTACCTCAGGCGGCAAGAGTAGGGTAGAAGAGCCAAAGACCGCATTGACTTCGATCTTGGCATCACTGGGGAACTCAATATGCCTTAAATCAACAGTCTGACTGCCAAAAACAGCAGAGAACTCTCGCTTATTCAGCGATTTGCCTTCGTAATTGCTTTCACTGAATACTGCAACAGCCGCATCATCACCTACTTGTTTGGGCCGTATGTCAAGTAACATCTTCACGCCCCAGTAAATAAGTAGCAGGGCGAAGAATACCCGAAAGATGGGGATGTTGATATTGAACACGGCATTGGCAATAATGACCAGTCCGGCCAGTACTACAATGGCTCCCCAGAAGAGTTTAGAGCTTAGCATGAATTCCATTGATCTTGGTGGTTTGCCCTAAAATACAACAAACCCACCAGTCAAGGCTATGATGATGGTCATGCCAAAAGCAAAACGAGAAGTAGTTAGAAGTTCTTACTCAACTCAATGGTATTTCTTGAGAGTTTGAGCTGTCCCATGCGCTCGAGCTGCTTGAGTAAACGCGAGATCACTTCCCTGCTGGAGTTCAAGTGCGTGGCAATTTCTTGGTGCGAAGTTTTCAAGATGCGGGTGCCGAGCACCTCAGAAGTGCTGCGGAGATAATCGATCAAGCGTTCATCGAGCTGACTAAAAGCCACCATTTCTAAGCTGTGGAGGAGGTCTTCGAAACGTTTTTGAAAGGTGTTGATGATGAGATTCTTCCACTCTGCATGTTGCATAATCCACGCATCAACCAAAGAAGGTGAGATGCCCAACAAACGCACCTTGCCTTCCGCAATGGCCTGAATCTCGCTCACCCTTCGGTTCATGCAGCAATTCAGAGATGAGGCACAACTGTCTCCCGCCGAAAGGAAGTAGAGAAACAGCTCTCTTCCATCGTCTTCCAGTCGGGTGACGCGCACCGTTCCTTCCGCTACAATGGGTACAAATTGAATGGCCATGCCCTGGTCTAGAATGATGTCTTCATCATCAAATTCCAATTCAACCCCGTGCGACAGCAACGCATTTCGCAGTTCGGGATCGGTTAATCCGGGAAGGGCCAAATCAATGATTGTAGGGTCTTTGAGCATCGTTTCAATGGTTATGAACAGTCAACTTGTGGATAGAAAGCCCACAAAAGAAATGGGCTCCATAGCTCCTTGGCTAACTTGTGCAAAGTAATTCTTCCAAATCCAATTTTCCACATGCCAAGAGCCAAGGCCGCTGCAACCAGAGAACAGAAGGAAGGAAGCCCTCGTTCTGCCGCTACCAACAAACGAACAAAGGCCAAAAGTAGCGCTGCAAAGCGCACTTCCCCGTCGAAGAACGATGCCGTAGAAATGCTGCCTGCCGACAAGAAAATCTTTGTGCTCGACACCAGCGTCATCCTCTTCGATCACAATTCCATTCAACACTTTCAAGAACACGATGTGGCCATTCCCATCACCGTGTTGGAAGAGTTGGATGAGTTCAAGAAGGGCAATGACACCAAGAACTTCGAGGCCCGCGAGTTCATCCGCTTCATCGATCGCAAGGCCGATGGCAAGAGTCTGCAAGAGTGGATCAGCCTCAATGGTGGAAGCAAGGGCAGTTTCAAAGTGATTATGGACACCCGAGGCACTGATCTCAATGCCAACGAGGTGTTCAAAATGCGCAAGAACGATCACAACATCCTCAATTCCACACTGGTGTTGATGAGCGAGAATGCTGATCGCAAGGTGGTGTTGGTGACCAAAGACATCAATCTGCGTTTGAAGGCGAAGTCGCTGGGCATTGTGGCGGAAGACTACAAAACAGGGAAGATTAAAGATGTTAACGACCTCTTTACCGGGAAGAGCACCGTTGCCGGCTTTCCTGATCAGTTAATTGACAAGTTGTACGAGTCTTACGCTATTGATGCCGAAGAAGCGCTGGAGAAAGCCGATCGTTTTTCGGTGGTGAACAATCACTTTTATATTCTCAAAGGCAGTAAGAACTCGGCGCTGGCCTATTATGATCCGGTAGAGCATCGCTTGGAGCATGTGGAAAAGCGTACTTTCTATGGGGTGAAACCGCGCAATGCCGAACAAACCTTTGCGCTGCACGCCATCATGAATCCCAACATCAAATTGGTGAGTTTGCAAGGAGTGGCCGGCACAGGTAAAACCCTTTTGGCTTTGGCGGGCAGTCTGGAGCAACGCCGATTGTTCAAGCAGATCTACCTGGCCAGACCCATTGTGCCGCTGAGCAATAAAGACATAGGTTATCTGCCGGGTGATATGAAGGCGAAGATCAATCCGTACATGCAACCGCTTTGGGACAATCTCAAGTTCATCAAGAATCAATTCAGGGAGCAAGACAAAGAGTTCAAGCAGATTGATGAGATGGTGAATACCGAGAAAATCTTGGTGACTCCTTTGGCCTATATCAGGGGAAGAAGTTTGAGCAATGTGATCTTTATTGTAGACGAAGCGCAAAACCTCACACCGCACGAAGTGAAGACCATCATCACCCGCGCAGGAGAGAACTCAAAGTTTATTTTCACCGGTGACGTGCGGCAGATCGATACCCCGTATTTAGATGAGCAGTCGAACGGATTGAGTTATCTCATTGATAAACTCAAGGGCCACAAGCTGTTTGCCCATGTGCTGTTGGAAAAAGGAGAGCGAAGTGAGTTGGCCAATCTGGCGAACGATTTACTTTAACTATCAAATGTTAGAAGGAATCGATCAAAGTCACAGTTTGTCGTGTTATACCTGACAGATATTTGCACAAACTAAAAAGAAACACATGAAGCGTATCTCTCTTTTTGCCCTTGCCATTGGCATGATGTTCAGTGCCTGCGGCGGCGGTGGAAATGAATCGGCCGAGCCACAAGAAACAACTCCAGTTACCGAAGAAGTAGTAGAAGAAGTGGTGGATGACAACCGCACTGAAACTTTGGTGGTGGTTATTGAAGCCAACGACCAAATGAAGTACAATCTTGCACGCATTGATGCCTACGCCGGTCAAACCGTTCAATTGACTTTAAAGAACGTAGGTGTGCAGCCCAAAGAAACCATGGGGCACAACTGGACCTTGCTGAACAAGGGCATTGATCTGCAAGACTTTGCCATGGCGGCCATGACAGCTAAAGACAATGACTATCTACCTGCTGATCGCATGGCTGATGTAATGGTGCACACTGCTTTGCTCGGTCCCGGCGAAGAAGAAACCATTGAGTTTGTAGCGCCTTCAGAAGCAGGTCCTTACAAATTCCTCTGCACTTTCCCCGGTCATTTCGGAACCATGCAGGGTATTTTCTTCGTGAAGGAATAAACTTGATTCCCCAATTTGAAGCCCCGCCTTGTGCGGGGTTTTTTGTTGTTGGAGCCGCTTTAAAATGAAAAGGTAAATTGGCTGTTTCCTACACGGAAGCGCGTACATTAGGTCTTTCATATTAAAACCCCTTTTTTGGCAGATACGGCTACCCATCACGCTTCCAATGAGCGCACTTTCGCCTTAGAGCATTTGTCGCCCTCAGAGTTTTATGGCGCGCAAAACAAGTATTTCAACCATGTGCGTTCTTTCTTCCCCAAGCTGAAAATTTCGGCACGTGGAGAGAAAATCATGGTACACGGCGAAGAAGAAGAGATCGTTCTTTTTGCAGAAAAGCTAGAAGCTTTGATGAATCATTTTCATCGCTACAACAGTCTTTCTGAACGGGCCATTGAGCGCATTATGCTGGAAGGGTCTGAAGAAGCTGAACTGGTCAAGCAAGATGATCTCTTGCTGCACGGCACCAACGGACAGCCCATTAAGGCACGCACCCGCAACCAGAAGCGCATGGTGCAGGCCATTGCCAAAGACGATATGCTCTTTGCGATCGGGCCGGCCGGTACTGGCAAAACCTACACGGCGGTGGCCTTGGCCGTTCGGGCTTTGAAACAGCGCGAGGTCAAACGAATTGTACTCACGCGTCCGGCCGTGGAAGCGGGGGAAAACCTGGGTTTTCTTCCGGGTGATCTCAAAGAGAAACTCGATCCGTACCTACAGCCTTTGTACGATGCCTTGCGCGATATGATTCCACCCGAAAAGCTCAGTGCTTATTTGGAAAGCGAAACCATTCAGATTGCGCCTTTGGCTTTTATGCGCGGAAGAACCTTAGATCGGGCCTTCGTGATTTTAGATGAAGCACAGAACACCACCCATGGCCAAATGAAGATGTTTCTCACCCGCATGGGCGAGTCGGCCAAGTTCATTGTTACCGGCGATATGTCTCAGGTAGATTTGCCGCGCAACCAGCGCAGCGGATTGCGCGAAGCCGAACTGATTTTGCGCGATGTACAGGGAATCTCCTTTGTGTATCTAGATGAGGTAGATGTGATCCGCCATCGCTTGGTGAAGCAGATCATCCGCGCCTACGATCGGGAAGAAGAGAAGGCGCGCAAATTACAAGAACCCAACAGCGATCATCGTTCATGAAAGCGAACAAAGATTTCTTACTCGACCTGCCAGATGTGAAAAGACATTACCGGGGCAAGGTGCGCGAGTTATATGAGTTGAACTCCGGATGGCTCTTGTTGGTAGCCTCTGATAGGCTCTCAGCTTTTGATGTGATCTTGCCGAAGGGCATTCCGTTCAAAGGACAGGTGCTCACGCAAATCGCTCAACATTTTCTTCAAGCTACGGCGGATGTAGTTCCCAATTGGTGTGTAGGCAATCCAGACCCCAACGTGGCCATCGGTTGGCCAGCGGAACCTTTTAAGGTGGAAATGGTGGTGCGGGGCCATTTGAGCGGACATGCTTGGCGCACCTACCGCGATGGTGGAAGAATGCTTTGTGGAGTGCCCATGCCGGAGGGGTTGCGCGAGAATGATCCCTTTCCTCATCCCATCATCACCCCAACTACCAAAGCCGATCAAGGCGCGCACGATGAAGACATCAGCCGAGAAGATATTCTGCGGAAGGGCGTTGTGAGTGAAGCAGACTACGCCCAATTGGAGGCCTATACCTTGGCTTTGTTTGCCAAAGGACAGGCCATGGCGCGTGAACGTGGATTGATCTTGGTGGATACCAAATACGAGTTCGGCAAAACGGCAGACGGCCGTATTGTATTGATTGATGAAGTGCACACGCCTGATTCTTCGCGTTATTTCTATGCCGATGGATTTGAAGAACGACAAGAGCGCGGCCAGGCCCAAGAGCAATTGAGTAAAGAGTTTGTGCGAGAATGGCTCATTGCCAATGGCTTTCAAGGTAAAGAAGGGCAGGCGATTCCAGAGATGACCGAAGCGTTTGTAGAGCGGATCAGCAAGCGTTATATCCAACTATATGAAACCATTACTGGTAAAACTTTCCACGCTGTGGAAGACGAATCTGTTGAAGCCCGCATAAATCGGAACGTTCGCCTATTTTTGGAACAGAACCCAAATCCATCATGAAAAGAATTCTTCTCCTCCTTTTAGCTGTAGTAGGGCTGAATGCCAACGCACAAATAGACTTCGGTTTGCGCGCAGGAGCCAACTTCACCGACATGAATCTCAAAGACTTCGGTCAGTCGCAGTTTTACAATGAGCTGAGCAATGGCGGCCGTGCATTTGGTTACCATGCAGGGGTTTATCTAAAGGTCAATCTGTTGTTGATCAAGTTGCAACCTGAGCTTTTGTACACCCGGGTGAATGGAAGTATCAACGGAACAGATGCTCTGGGCAATACCATTTCAGAAGATCTGGGCATCAATCGCTTTGACATTCCGTTGTTGGCTGTGTTTGGTTTAGGTCCGGTTCGCTTGGGCCTTGGTCCGGTTTACTCTTACCAATTCGGCTCCATCGGCGATGTGTTTGACGATGAAGGCGTGAACAATTCCGCTTGGAACGCCCAATTGCTCGCCGGCGTGAGTCTAGGTAAGATTTTGTTGGATGTGCGTTATGAGTTCGGCTTAAGCAGTGCTTTAGACTATCTCTCCCTCAATGGCAACCAAGTGAATCTAAAGGCCAATCCCAGTCAGGTGATTGTGGCACTCGGATACGAGTTGTTTTGATTCATAAGGTGTTATGGATTTAAACAAGAGCGTAGTACTGCTCACTGGGGGGAGTTCAGGTATCGGCAAAGAGACTGCTCGTCTGCTCACTGAACGCGGTGCCGTGGTGTATATCACAGGTAGAGATGCTGAAAAGCTGCAGCATGTAGCTGATACCTTGGGTTGCCAAGCCTTGGCCGTTGATATGACAGACGACTTGGCGCTGGCCCAAGGAGTGGAAAAGATAATAGCTGCGCATGGTCATCTGGATGTATTGATCAACAATGCAGGCATCGGTGATTTTGGTCCGGTAGAAGCCTTGGATCGAGAACAGTTCAGGAAGATTTTTGAAGTGAATGTCTTTGGCGCCGGGGTATTGGGCGGAATAGTAGCCAAGCATTTCAAAGAGCGGAAGCGAGGCCATATTATCAATATCGGTTCGAGCGCTTCGTTGAAAGGCTTTCCCAACGGATCAGTGTATTCTGCCTCAAAGTTTGCCCTTCGTGCGCTCAGCGAATGCTGGCGCGCTGAATTGCGTCCGTACAATGTGCGCGTTACCCATGTCAATCCCAGTGAAGTAACCACAGCCTTTTTTCAAAGTGATCGGCAGGAGCGGGAAGAAGTTGCCAATAAGCTTCGTCCTTTAGAAATAGCTGAAATGATTGTGGCCTGCTTAGAACTAGATGATCGAGGTTTCGTGCCTGAGTTTGGCGTTTGGGCAACCAATCCGTTTTAAAAGAAAAGCAGTGTAAATAAGCGCGGCCCGGTGGAAACCGGGCCGCGCTTGCTTTATTCCGCTGACTCTTTGGGTTGGATATGGTACCAATCTACCTTTCGGGTGGCGTACATAATGGCCGCCAAAGCGATCACCAAACCGATGCTGCCAATCAAGAGCGCATAATCTTCGGAGCTCAGCACTACATAAAGAAAACCGTAGAGCAAGCTCATCAATGCGCCCATGCCCAAAGCCGATTTCCAACTTTTGGTAATGCTGCCAAAATAGCTGCTGGCCAAACCGGCTACGGTAGCCGATGCCAGGAGGTAGGCCCAATGAAAAGCGAGGTATTCAGTAAAGGAAATCAACAACAGATAGAAAATGACCAGTGCAAAGCCCACCAAGCTGTATTGAATGGGGTGGAGACGTTGGCGTTGTAATACCTCATAGAGAAAGAATGCCGCAAAGCTCAAGGCGATAATCAAGAGTGCGTATTCCAAAGACCTGCGGGTTTTGTCGTAGTGACCCACCGCTGCCAACAGTTCCAATCCCACAGTAGAATCGTAAGTGTCGTAGCGTTTGTCTTTCCACAGTTGTGGATAGCTTCGGTTGAAATCCAATACTTTCCAGTGGGCGCTCACAGGGTCTGCAGCCAAATCATGGCTGTCTGGTAAGAAGGCGCCAATGAATTTCGGACGATTCCAGGGGGTCAGTATTTCGCATTCGGTGACTTTCCCAACCGGAACAAATTGTAGCGAATGGCTGCCGTTCAATGCGAGCTCTGTTTCGAAAGAAAAAGTTTGGTTTTGGCCCAAGTCTATCGTGCTATGCACGCCTCCCCAATTGGAAGGAAAGCTTTTCAGTCCGGGTTCCGTAGCAATATTTTTCCCATTGATTTTCCAAGCAATGGGCTGCTGAATGCCCCTGGAGTCGGTCAGACTCAGGCTTATTTCGGCCTTTTCCCAGTGAATTTCGCTGCCTTCGGGCAGGTTTGTTTGCGCGGTGCTGAGGTTGAATTGCCCTTGAAGCTTCAGGGCCGCACTGTACACTATGGCTTTGTAGAGTCCGCGATGGCGCTCAATTGGAGTCACTTCTCCGCTTATTTTGAGGTCAGATGGAAGCCAATGGAGCATTCCTTTTTCCATTCGCGTGCTTCCGTCTTTATCGGGCCTGCTGGGATAAGTATAGGCTACAGAGATCACCGGACCTTCTACAATTTGCTCTTGACCCCAAAGCTGTCCCACTTCATTTTGCACATCCGTTTGCCTTTGCTCTCGCTCATATACCAGTGACTGCACCATGCTGGTGGGAATCATCAGCACGAGTGCAAGAATGCCAATAACAATGAATTTGACGGTTGCTGAACCTTGGAGCCACTGGCCGAAGCGAGCATTTGACATGGGGTTGTGTTTTTTAAACTCAACTGTGATTTCAGCCCACAAGGTATGTGTTAACACAAGTTTGGCGCTCAGCAGCAAACGAAAGATCCCGCTCGAGGGCGGGATCTTTACTACATCGCAAAACAGGGGGGGATAGCCAATCAGTAGTAACTCTTCCGACGGACTTGTGCGATGTGTTTCGATAGGCGCATGACCTGTCTGGTGTATCCGTATTCGTTGTCGTACCATACGTAAAGCACAATGCTCTTGCCATCGTTGTGTACAATGGTGGCTTGGCTGTCAAAGACAGACGGACAAGGATTGCCGATAATGTCAGATGAAACCAATTCGTTGCTGATGTGGTACATGATCTGCTCTACCAAATCACCGTGAAGCGCTGCTTCACGCATGATCTCATTCACTTCCTCTAGCGTAACTTCTTTGTTGACGGTAAGGTTCAAAATGGCCAAAGAACCGTCGGGCACGGGAACGCGAATGGCGTTGGAGCTGAGTTTCGGACCTAAACCGGGAATCACTTTGTCTACGGCTTCACCGGCTCCTGTTTCGGTAATTACCATATTCAATGCAGCAGCACGTCCACGACGGTATTTGCTGTGCATATTGTCTACCAAGTTTTGGTCGTTGGTGTAAGCGTGAATGGTTTCAATATGTCCTTTTTCAATGCCCAATTGGTCATTAATCACCTTCAACACAGGCACGATGGCGTTGGTGGTACAAGACGCTGCGGAGAAAATATCTACTTCGCTAGGATTGAAAAGCTTCTGATTGACTCCGTGAACAATGTTTGGAACGCCCTTTCCTGGAGCGGTCAGCAGCACTTTGGCGATGCCTTTTGATTTCAAGTGTCTGCTCAGTTGTTCTTTATCGCGGAAAGCGCCTGAGTTATCAATCAAGAGGGCATTGTCAATGCCGTATTGGGTATAATCAATGTCTTCTGGGTTGTTGGCCGAAATCATGTGGATGGTGCGTCCATTCACGATCAAGGCATTTTTCTCTACATCGGCTTCTACTGTTCCGGGGAATGTGCCATGTACAGAGTCTACTCTGAGCAAAGAAGCGCGTTTTTCCAGTGCAGCAGCGCCTTTGTCGCGGGTTACAATGGCACGAAGGCGCAACTGCTCGCCGCGGCCTTCCATGTGCATGAGCTCACGAGCCGCCAAACGGCCAATGCGACCAAAACCATAGAGCACAACATCGCGAGGAGTGGTAGATTTTTTATTGTCAGGACCGATGAATTCGCGCAGTTTGTCCATTAAGAACGAATGCACATCCCCATAGCGCTCGCCTTCTTCCATCCACTCAGCAGCAATACGCCCCAGATCTATTCTCGCAGGGCACATGTCCATATTGTACATGGCTTCTGCTACTTCCAAGGTGTCGTCAATCGTAATATTCCTGCCTACTACTTTGCGTGCATAGTTGTGCAGGTTCAAGATTTCGCTGTTGCGCTTGTCGATCAATTGGTTGCGGAACAAAAGCGTTTCAATGCCTTTGTCATACCACAAATCATTGATCACCTTACTGAAGGCTACCGCTGCTTTTTCACTCTGAATTCTGCTGCGGATACCTTGTTCGTAGGTGTTCACGTCGGTCATGTTGGAGAGGTGTGATTGTGGCCGCAAAATTATGTTCCACCATGGCCTGCACAAAAAATAACATTTAATGTAACTAAATGAAATTCATGTAAATATGATCGTTTCAATCGTGTAAAAAGTACACTTTGTGCAACTTTCTTGGATTGGTACTCATGGTTTTTTGCGATTGGGATGCAGCAGATCAAGAGGCTGTATTCAAGCCACTGTTCCGCTTGATTTTCTCTTGGTGTTTCTCGCAGCTCCTCTTCCTTAGCCCAATGAAAGGATTCGTTTACTTTCAGCGCTATTATTGAGCAATCTCGCCAATAATCTTTTGAAGCGGCTGAAGCGAAGGGTCATACTGCATGGTATTGCCTTGGTGATCGACCCAAATTTCTTCCGCTCCTTGGAAGAATACCATATAAGCCAACGAGCTGTGCGGTGGTTTGACCGCAACGGGATGCACGGCGTCATACGCAATGGGCAAAACCACTTTTCCTTGGTGGTCCATTAAACCGATCTTATTGTCTTGTACTGCGACATAGAAATTCGCCAAAGGGGCACGATACAGGCTGTCGTATATTATTTCTGTGAGGGGGGCACCCGGACCAATGGCTTGATGAGCATACAGCCGAATGAGTCCAAATTTTCCATTTTGTTGGACAACTGTAGTGCCGTTCCAAGCTACTTTTTGTTCGATGCTTTCATAGGGGTGCGCGGCGTATACATGCAGTTCATCTTGGTAATAGTAACCCACCCAATAGTAGGTATCGTCTTGAAGCAATAAGAGCTTATCCCAAAGTTGTGTGATCGATCGATAGGGTTTTTCGCTGATTCGCACGCCTTGTTGGTTGTACAGCGCCCACTGGTCTTGCTCGGCCACCGAAAAACACATGTCCAATCCGCCAGAGAGATTGCGCACCGCGCGGTAAACACTGTCTTGGACTACCGGTATCACAGGTTGGCCATGAAGATCTAGCACGCCCATTTTGCCGTTTTCCTTCACAACAAAGGCATTGAGAGTAAATTCAATGGAGGAGTAGCGAACAGGAAGCAGCAGTTCTTTCGAATTGTTGAAATAGCCCCAGAGGTCTCCAAGCCGCACTTGATGGTAATCCAAAAAGCGAATGATAGTATCATAAACGGGGGGAATGCTCCATTGCAAGTTCCCATTCACCAAGCCGTACTTCCCCGCTTTCTTGCCCAGCATTTCCCAATCGTGATAAGAATTGCCGTAGGGATAGATCTCCTGCAATCCCAGCACTTCTTTCTGCTGTCCGTCTTTAGAAAAGAGGTGAATGGCATCGCCTATTTGTGCACGCCATCCCAATTTTATTCGTTCAATCCGATCGTATTCAAAAGGAATAAGCACATCTCCATTGGCATCGAGCAAACCGCATTTACCCCCACGCACAGCCAAGAAATTTTGCGGATCGAGACAAACGATTTGCTCATTTTCTATAGAGATAATAAGATCGGCCTTCGCATTCATCATGCCCCAATGAAGGCCAAGACGCACCCGGAATAAACCGAAGTTGTCTTGTTGAATTTCATCATACACTTCCTTTCCAAGACGCTTGCCTTTGAAAGAAAGAAGACAAAACTGTTCGCCTTGTTGCGCGATAAATACCGGGGGATCAGCGTTTATACTCGTCCTTATTTCATCGAAAATAAAGTCCGTTTTTGGTCGCCCGCGATCATTGATAACCGCCCACTGACCATCTTTTTCAGCTTTCCCATACCCCTTTGGGTTTAAGTACATTTCAATTTGGGTGTAACGCGCTGAGGTAAGTTTTTTTCCATCCTTATTTCTTTTTACTCCAAACAAACCAGTTTCAGGGTCTTGAAAAATTTCATGAGGACGCATAACGCTTATCCTTTCGAAATCATAAGTAGGCTGAATCATAGCCAACTCCCTGAGTGATAATCCCGATTGTCTTTGCCAAGCCATGAGCTCAGCATCCTCCATTTCCTCCAATAAATGGTACCGGAACTTGCTATTGATTTTTGCTACCAGCGACTGATTTCCAGAAGCGTCTATCAAATAGGCTACTGCACACAGTCTCGAGTGGTCATCCACAAAACAGGGAATTCTTTGGGTGCTGTCTTGATGCTGTGAGGGGTAAACAGCGGCACGGATATAATTTTCCAGTGCCGAAAGCCGCTGCATTCTTTGGCTGGCTAAATCTTCATCGGTTGGCATTTCAGCGGCTCGAAGCTTTTGCAGAACGTATTGGAGATGGGTGGAAATGCGTTCTTTTTCTGTTGCTTGTGCACTGGGAAGGCCATCATACAAGGCCATCCAGCTGCTATCGCCCAAAATGGCGTTTACCGCTTGTGGCTGAGCATAAACCGCTTGATGGGTGCAGCATCCGAGCCACAAAAAGAGCAGGGTAAGAAGAGGGCGAAGGAATGAATTGAGCATGTGCTGTATTTATTGGTAATTCCTTCTAGTAAAGGAAATGCGCTTTGATTTTTAAACGACAAATCCGTAAAAGACTTGTATGGCCATAGAACAATGAGATGGGCTTGGCCAAGAAGGCCGATGGGAAATCTGCGGACTATCTTATCCGTTCTTTTTTTTCTTGGGTTTCTTGGCAGGAGGAAGGGGCAATGCCTCGTAGGTAAGAAGTACCAATTCGGCTAGCCATTCTTGACTATTCGCTTCCCAATCAATTAAGAAGTGGGGTTTAGCTCCAGGATAGGGCGCTGCCAAGGGTGCATCAGGGCCTAAGAAAGATTATCCTGCATCTGTTCTCTTTACCAATAAACGATTATCTGCAATGGCGGCAAGCATTTTGTCATCGAGATAGACAGCGTATTCCCCAAACATTTTTCGGATGCGAACTGGGCCTATTGGCAGCAAACGTTCAAGAATGGCTTCGGCTATTTCTGCTTGGCTGCCCATTGGCCTTAGTCTTCTCCGTAGTAAATAATTTTACTTCCATCTCGGTCAAAGCCAAAGTCAAACGGCCGCAGTTTATTCAGCGCTTCTTTGAGTTGCGATGCTTTTTCAGGCGGACAATAAAAGAGTAGAAATCCTCCACCGCCAGCCCCCAGCAACTTTCCACCCAAGGCCCCCGCTTTCAGTCCGGCTTCGTAGGCTTCGTCTATGAAAGGATTGCTAATACCGGAAGCCAGTTTGCGTTTGAGCAGCCAATTTTCATGCATCAACCTACCAAAATCATCCAGTCTTCCCGCGTGTAGGGCATCTCGCAGCTCGTATACCAAAGCCACCATTTGCTTGAGTGCGTCAAACTTTTCGCGCTGATCAACATTCTTTTTCTGCTCGGCTAGAATGCTCGAAGCCTTCCGCTGATCGCCGGTATAGAACATGAACAAGCTGTTTTCCAACTGTTTGTTGACCTCTCTTGACAGGTGCAGTGGAATAACACTCACGGTGCCATCTCTGTGAAACTCTATCACGTTCAAACCGCCGTAGGCCGCTGCATATTGATCTTGCTTTCCGATGGGCTCTTGCAAGCGATGGATTTCAATTTCACAAGCTTCTCTGGCCAATTGCTCCTTGGATGCATGCCGGTTGGTATAGGCGTACAAATTGTGCAATACCCCCACCGTAAAGGAAGAAGATGAACCCATGCCTGTGCCACTGGGAACATCTGCAATGGAGCTGATTTCTATTCCCCCTTGGATATTCATCATCTGCAAAGCCTCTTTGAGAATAGGATGTTTGAGTTCTTGCAAACTGGCTACGGTTTCTGTGATGCTGTATTTGGTACGAATCTTATCTGGCTCAAAAAAAGAATGCGAGCTGATGTACATATAGCGGTTGATGGAAGTGCTCAGTACGGCTCCGGGATATTGCTCATAGAATGCAGGCAAGTCAGAGCCGCCTCCCACAAAGCTGATTCTAAAGGGTGTTTTGCTAATGATCATTTCGCTCAGGTAGTAAAGTGCAAGTCGGCATAGGCAGCGAACTGCGCAATAGGTTGGTATTCATTTCGTAAACGCTTGGCATACAGTGCTTCAATTTCAGCTTCACCATAGCCTTTCCAGCGGTAAAAAGTGGCAATGCGCGCTTTGTGTGCATCGGGCGCACAATCTACATAAACCTTTGCAGCGGCTCGGTTTCTAAGCCATTCATCGCACAGGGCAATAACGCCTTCAATGATCACCACTGCTTCTTGCTGATAATGGTAACGAACAGAGCGTTCAGGTCTGAGCGAATGTCTTTTGTAAGCAGGGAATTCCATGGCTTCTCCGGCCAAAATCTTCGGGAGATCTCGGGCAATTTGCTCCGCATTGAAGTTTTGGAAAACATCGCTGTTGGGCGGACGTTGCTCGCGGGGTAGAATCCAATCATCCAGGTGAATGGTGAAATAGGAAATGCCTTCTTCCTCCAGCTCCAGTTCCAGCATTCGGCTCAAATGGGTTTTTCCGCTCCGGCTATTGCCACCCAAAAGAACAATTTGTGCACTGGTCGATGCTGGCTCCAGGCGCTCAATAATCTCCCTCGCCATTCGATCCATAGCGCCTTGAAGGATGAACTGTACGGCTTCTTGCAAATCCGCAAAGAAAAAATCAGGCTCTTCCCGTGTGTTTTTCAATCCATGACCGGTTTTCACGCCAATGGTTCTCACGCCGGCGGCCTTGCCTGCCAGAACATCTCGCTCTGAATCGCCAATCATCCAAGAGCGTTTGAGTTGAATATTGAATCGTTCAGCTGCTTGTAAGAGCATGCCCGGTTTGGGTTTGCGGCAGTCGCAGGCCACTTTAAAAATTGGATTCTCCCCGGGAAATCCTCCATCGGGGTGATGCGGACAGAAATAAATAGCATCGAGATAGGCCCCGGAAGCGCCGAGCTCAGTTTCCATCTTATTATGGATCTCCTGTAAACCTTTCAGGTCTGTTAGATTGCGGGCAATCACGCTTTGGTTAGTGGTCACCACGCTGAGGTAGTCAGATTGGTTGATGGCCCTTACACATTCTGCGGTGTACGGATAGAGCTCAAGATCTTCCGGACGGTGAATGAGGTCGGTATCGATGTTCAACACCCCATCGCGATCGAGGAAGATGGCTTTTTGCTGGGTGCGGAGATTTCTTCTTTCTACCTTCCCGCTGATCACGGCTTTTTCTACACCAGCTCTTCGTTCAGGTGTTCCCATATCTTTCAGATACTCTGGGGTGGCATATCCAAAAATCCGATGTTCGTTCACCAACTTGGGGAAGATATCTTTTCCAAAATCGCTGGCTTGTCCTTGTGGAATCTTGTGGATGAGTGATTTTTTCATCACATAGAAAGCCGCATTGACCAGATTCCTGTACCGAAGGTCTTTGGGATGCGGTTTTGAAAGGAAGCGAGTGACCCTAAAATCGGCATCAACTTCTACCAAATCAGAGTCGTATGGATGGTCATTCGGATGAACCACCAAGGTGGCATCGGCCTTGTTTTCGTGATGAAAATGCAGCAGTCTATCCCCATCAATATCGAAGAGCACATCTCCATACAGCACCAAGAATTCTTCGTCAAGTAGGTCTTCTATATCAGGAAGAATACCGGCAGTTCCTAAGGCCTTTTGCTCATAAATGACCTGAAATTTCAGCATAGGAAAGCGTTTCCCTGCTTTGTTCAAGAAGGATTCAATTTGTTCGCCTAAGTGGTTGACTACCACTATCAAATTGGTGATACCGTTCCACTTGCACCAATCCAATTGGTGTTCCAAGATGGGCTTGCCTGCCACTTCAACCAGTGGTTTCGGAAGCTGATGGGTAAGTTCTCCCAGCCGAGTACCTTTCCCTCCGGCTTGAATGATGGCTTGTTTCAGCATGGTTCAAAGATGCGAAGGCCCGTTAAAAAATTGGCTATCCCTCGCCAATGGAAAGTCTGGTAAACCACACGCGGAAGGGATACTTTTGCGTTGCACTTGATGATGATGGACTTCCGCTACTTTTTGCTGCTGATTGCATTTTGGCTCATAGGAGCACAAACGGCCTATGCTCAGCCCAATAAAACCGATGCAAAAGGACGAAAACAAGGGGTTTGGGAAAAGAATTATCCCGAAGGCTCCCTGCGATTTCGCGGACAATTTGAAAATGATATTCCCATCGGCACGTTTGAATACTTCTACGCAACCGGTGTACGCATGGCCACCAATGTGTTTCGTGGAAAAAGTGGGGTCTGCTATTCGCAACAGTTCAATGAAAAAGGAGAACTGATGGCGGAAGGCCTCTATCGTGGCCAAGAACGCGACAGCACTTGGCGGCATTACGATGCCAAAGGAAGGCTGATTATGGAGGAAACCTATGTGAACGGTAAGCGCGAGGGATGGTCTATCAGTTATCATGAAAATGGCACCATCGCAGAAAAGCAACAGTTTCAGAACGATGTGAAAAACGGAGAGTGGTTGAGAAAGTTAGACAACGGGACGACCATTGTAAAAGCTGTTTTTGTCAATGGCGTGCTACACGGTGAAGCCAAGTTTTGGGACAATGCCGGAACGCCGGTGAGTTCGGGGAAATATGCGCACGGCTGGCAAGATGGCTGGTGGATAGAATTCAATGAAGAAGGTCGTCCAGATTTTCGGGTGCTTTACAAACGCGGCCGAGAACTGAAGCGAACGGAGATCTAATGGCAAGGGTAGTAGTAGGGCTTTCAGGTGGGGTGGATAGCAGTGTAACCGCCTGGTTGATGCAGCAACAAGGTCACGAGGTCATTGGCATTTTCATGCGCAATTGGAATGACGAAAGCGTGACCATCAACAATGAATGTCCGTGGATCGACGACAGCAACGATGCTATGTTGGTGGCTGATCAATTGGGTATTCCCTTTCAAGTGCTCGACCTTAGTGAAGAGTACAAAGACCGCATTGTTGATTATATGTTCGCAGAGTACGAGGCCGGCCGAACGCCCAATCCCGATGTGCTTTGTAACCGAGAGATTAAATTTGACAGCTTCCTGAAAGCAGCCGTTCAACTAGGTGCCGATTATGTGGCAACAGGGCACTACGTTCGAAAGGAGTCGTTCACAGAAAACGGAAAAACTGTTTTTCGTTTGCTCGCTGGAAAAGATGCCAATAAAGACCAAAGCTATTTCCTGTGTCAGCTCAATCAAGACCAGCTGAGCAAGAGCCTGTTTCCGATTGGGGAGCTGCAAAAGCTTGAAGTGAGGCGTCTGGCGGAGGAAATTGGTCTGGTAACAGCAGCTAAGAAAGATTCACAAGGCCTCTGTTTTATTGGAAAAGTGCGCCTCCCTGATTTTTTACAACAACAACTCAAACCCAAAGAAGGTCGGATCATAGAAATTCCTGCCCAAGCATCCGTTTTTCAAAGAAAAGAGACGCTGACACTGTTAGAAGAAGCCCAAGCATTTGAATACCAACCGGAAGATGGAAAAGAAGTAGGGCAACACAAAGGCGCCCATTTCTTCACCATTGGCCAACGAAAAGGGCTTCAAGTTGGTGGAATGCCTGAGCCATTGTTTGTGATTGGCACCAACGTGAAAAGCAATGTTTTGTACACTGGCCAAGGAGAATCGCACCCTGGCCTGTATAGGAAGGCTCTTTTTATCAGAAAGGAAGAAGTACATTGGGTGAGAGCCGATTTGCAGATGGTGGAAGGCGAGGAACGGGACTATCAGGTGCGTATTCGCTACCGGCAGCCCCTTCAGTCCGCAAAAGTGTTCTGTAAACCTGAAGGACTCTACATTCGTTTTAAGGACAAGCAAAAGGCCATAACGCCCGGACAATTTGCTGCTTGGTATGACCAAGATGAATTGGTGGGCAGTGGCGTAATTCACAAATAAATGAGGTATTTCCAAGCAATTACGCTCTTGCTGTTGATGGGTTTTTCTCCCCAAGCGCAAGCCCAAATGACAGAGTATTGGGTCTATTTTGAGGCCAAAGAACATGCAGAATCTTGGCTCAAAGAAGGAAGAGTAGCCCTGAGCGATCGGGCTTTGGAAAAACGCTTCTTGCGAGGAATTCCCTTGGATGCAAAAGACGTGGCTGTTTGGCCTGAACATGTGGAAAGAATACAGTCTATGGGAGCCCAACTGCTGGGAACCTCAAGATGGATGAATGCCGCTGTGGTGCGTTGGGAAGGACCAACAGAACCTTTGGCCACACTGCCCTTTGTGAAAAAGCTTGAGCCTGTTCGCTATTGGAAGAGTGGCCTTGCCGAAGGTCAGGGTATACAAAGCTTGAATTATGGCAATTCACGCAATCAAATAGAGCTCATGGAGGGAGACTTCCTACATGATCAAGGATTTACAGGTGCAGGAATGCGCATTGCCGTACTCGATGCGGGCTTTGGAAATACCAATATTATTGAAGCTTTTGATTCACTACTCACCCAAGGCCGCTTGGTAGACACCCGAGATTTTGTGAATGGCGACAACAATGTTTACGACGGCGGTGGAACGCACGGAACAGCTGTACTGAGTACCATGGCGGCCAATGTTTCGGGCGTTTTGGTTGGCACTGCACCCCATGCTGAGTACGCCCTGTACACCACAGAAAATGTTGTTTCCGAAACCAGGCAAGAAGAGTACAATTGGTTGTTTGGCGCAGAAAGGGCAGACAGTCTGGGTTGTGATATCATCAACTCTTCTCTGGGGTATTATGAGTTTGACAATCCCAATGACAATTACACCTATGAAGATTTAGACGGCAATACCACGGTGGTCAGTAGGGCCGCTGACTGGGCAGCATCACGCGGCCTTTTGGTGGTATGCAGTGCGGGCAACGAAGGTTTCGGCGCCTGGGGAAGAATAGTTAGTCCGTTCGATGGCGACAGCGTAATTTGTATAGGAGGCGTGAGTTTAACAGGTAATAAAGTGCCCTTCAGCAGCCGTGGCCCATCGGCAGATGGAAGGGTAAAACCCAATGTTGTGGCAGCAGCAGCCTCAGTACAAGTGGTAAACACCTCTAATATTCCCACTCCGGCCAATGGAACCAGTTTTTCTTCTCCCTTAATCGCCGGTATGCTGGCCTGTGTTTGGCAGAAATACCCAACCAAGTCTAATTGGGAAATTATGCGCGCCATAGAAGCCATTGGTCACAATGCGCTTACCCCAGACTCACTTGTGGGTTACGGCTTGCCCAATTTCGCGCAAATAGATGGCGTGCTTTCTACCGAAGAGCCCTCATTGCAAAGCTTGGAAATCAAAGTATTCCCCAATCCATCGAGTGGTACCATTCAATTCAATTGCGAAGATTGTGGACGCCAACTGCGTTGGAGTTTGATGGATTTCACTGGAAAGCAGCTTGGACAAGGGGAGATTGCATCCAATGCTTCTCTTCAGCTTCCTGCCGTGAACGGCGTGTTCATGCTGCGAATAGAATCGGCTAATCAGGTGGCATTCAAACGGATTCTGATAGAATAAGTTGACTCGCTCGTTCGGGATACTCAAAGTCTCATTGGTGGCCTTTGTCTGAAATGGAAAGGGGTAGTTTTGAACAAACCTTTTCCATGAGAACCTTTCGCCTTTTGATTTTTATTCTGATCGTTTTCAGCGCAAAAGCGCTCAAAGCCAGTCATATTCTTGGTGGTGAAATCTATTATGATCAGCTAGATAGCGGCCGTTTTGTTTTTACACTTCACCTTTATCGCGACTGTAGTGGCGTAGGCTTACCCAGCGTAGCTGCATTAAAGCTGTTTGGCATGAACGCAACCCCCATGCAGTTTAACGCCCAGCAAGTTGCACTGACTACTTTTAATTATGCATCTCTTTGTGACTCTTTGATCTCTGGTATTGGCGCTGGGGGTTGTGGAGCAAACAACACCACTTGGACAGTTCAACGGGGAACTTATATCAGCGACACCATTCAACTACAAGGCGTTCCACCTATTGGAGGTTGGACCGTTGCCCATGAGCAGTGCTGCCGGAATCCTGGCATTGATAATTTGGCGTCACCAGGCAGTATGGCCCAGGTGATTTGGACAAGCATTCACCCTTATGTTCCACCAGGTCAAACAACAGCTCTGGACGTTCGACACTACTCCGATCGATCTCCACGTTTTGAAGTCCCGGGCTATTATGTGGCACAAACAGGAACATCAATAGGTTGGCCTTTTTCAGCTACTGATGCCAATGCAGATTCTTTGTTTTACCAATGGAGTGAGCTGTACGATGCCACTGCAGCAGGCGTGGGTTCTTGGTCGCCCCCGAGTTCTCCTACATCTGTTGTTTGGGCTTCAAATTATGCCATGCAGCAGCCCTTGCCCGGTAGCAATGTGAATCCATCCAACTCCCCTGCATTTCTAGATCCTCAGACCGGATGGTTGCAGTATGTAGGCTATACAGCGGGTATGTACGTACTTGGAGTAAAGGTGCAAGCTTGGAGAAGTGGTCAGTTGATCAGTGAGACCGTACGCGATATACCTGTACGACTCGTTGATCTGCCCGGCGCACCAAGTATTCCGAGTATAATGGTGGTACCTCAGAACCATTCCGTTGGAATAACACCAACAGCATGGGGTTTTGAATCGCAATTGGCCATCGGAGATACCCTGGCCTTCACCTTTATGGGCTCAGATTTCAGTACCTATCCTGGGACCAGTATTCCAGTGCAATTGCGGTTTTTTGGATTGGGCGACATTTTGCCTACTCCTTTGGGTACCGGAAATTGTGGAAACCCGCCATGTGCGCAGATCAATCCTAGTGCAGGTCAAGCCACTTACACTTCACCATTTACCAATTCAGTAGAATTTGAATGGGTGGCTGATTGTGCGCATTTTGTGGATGATCCCACGCGTCAACTGTTGTTACAGCCCCAGCATTTTATGTTGGGAATGACCAATTTAAACTGTGCATTTCCAGGAGTAAATCAAGAAATTTTTCAAGTGAACATGCGTTTGTTGAAGCCAGAACCACCCGCATGGATTTCGGTACAACCCAATCCCATTGGCGTTGAAGTAGAGTGGGGGCTTCCGGCTGATACCGGTAGTGGTTTCGGAGGCTATGTGCTTTATTTTCAATCCTCCACTTCTTGGCCAAGTGCTTTTGCACCCATCGACACGATCTTAGGATACAATCAAACACAAGCCTCTTATGGAACCCTAACAGGAATGGGAGAAGGTTATTACTTCATCCGTTCATTGTCGGTTTGTGGATTTGAGAGCACCTCCTCAGATACCATTCATTTCATGCGATTTGCGCTGGATGAGCTATTCGAGAACAGGTTTAAAGTTTGGCCAAATCCCAGCGCTGGTGCCCTCACGATAGAATGGAAGGGTATCGACCAGCAAAAGGGCCAATTGGAGGTATTGGATTTACAAGGAAAGCGAATCTATGAAGCACCTATCAGTTCAGGGGTGAGCCAATGGAATCTGTCGCTACCGTCAGGCGTTTATCAATTGCGGGTGAAAACGGAAGGTTCTTGGAATAATGCGCGTTTGGTTATTCATTAGTCTTCGTACTGAATATTGAGAAAATTCACGCAATAAAATGGCTTAGGCGCCAACCCTTCATGGATGCAATTGCGTTACTATCAGTAACCTACTCATCAATTGTATCATGCTGCGAAAATTGATTCTTCTTTCGTTTTTTCTCCTTTTGGGCACACTATCAGCCCGTGCAAATCACATTTTAGGAGGAGAAATTACCTGGAGATGTACTGACGAATTTAGGTTTGTTGTCAGGCTGACGCTTTACCTAGACTGTAATGGAAATCAAGACTTGCCCTTCTTGAGTGTAGATGCGCGAACCAGTCCAACCAAAAGCAATCGCATTCATCTGTATAAAATACTGGAGGAAGACATCTCACCGAGCTGCAATCCTTATCCGGGAAGTACGCGGTTGAATTGTAGTGCAGGAGCTGGATCTGGCAATGGATTGGGTGCCGTTCAACGTGTTGTATATGAATCAGAAGCAGTCTTGTTATACGATACCAACAACAGCTACGGGGGCATTTTATTTACATGGGATGCGTGTTGCAGAGGACAGGCCGACAATCTCATGTGGGCCAACAGTGGAATCACCCTTCGGGCAATGATGTATACCCGGCCGAAGCCTCATCCCATATCCAACCAATTGCGATACATCTGTGAACATGAATCGCCCTCTTTCGATGAGGTTCCGCAATTGGTAGCTACCACCGGCATGCCACTTTCAATGTCTAATACGGATTCCGATCCGAAGCAAGACTCTCTTTACTATCGTTGGGCCAATTTGTTGGAACAACCAAGCGCTGGTCCCTATCCATATCCCAACCTCCTCAGTGTTTTTTGGGATTCTACTTATTCGTACCAACAACCCTTCCCAGGTTTGAGTCAGCATCCCTTGAATAGTCCAGCCTCGATCAATCCCCAAACAGGCGAAATTGCTTTGACTTCCTATACCCAGGGCAGCTATGTATACGGTGTAAAGGTAGAAGCCTGGAGATGTGGTGAGTTGAAATCGGAAGTTTACCGTGATGCCGTACTCATGTTGATGAATGATCTGTTTTCCAATCAAGCTCCAGAATTAAGGTTGATTCCTGATTCTACCGGAGTGCCCATTGTTCAGAATGGTCAAAATCTTTTGGCCCAAGTCAAGCCAGGAGAGCGAATAGCGTTTGATATACAGGCGGTTGATAGCAATGTACAACCGATAACAGGATTGCCTCAAGAACTCACTTTTAATGCTTTTGGAGCCCATATGGCCCAACCTTGGGATGATGATAGTGCATGTGTAAATCCCCCTTGCGCCACTGTATTGCCGGCCAACGGTCAGCCATCTTATACAGGCGATAGTATTAATACCGTTTCTTTTGTGTGGGAACCCAATTGTAATCATGTAGGAGATTCGCCAATTTCAGGTTGTTATTCTCCCGTTCGACGATTTTTCTTCCTTCTCAAGATGCAGGATGATCAATGCCCAGTTCCTGCATCAAGTCAATTTCTATTGGAAGTAGAAATAAGGGCAAGTAGAGCAGAGCCAGCCCGTTTGTTGAATGGAAGCTTTAATGGCAATGGGGGTGCTGATCTTCATTGGGTAGCCACACAAGACACAGGCTGGAGATTTTCTGGATACGCTATTCATTACAAACCCAATCAGCCAGCGAGCTCTTTTCAAGCCATTGATACCATTTTTGATTATCAAACCCAAAGTTGGTATGGAAGCAACCTTCCAAATTCAGGCGGAGGGCAGTATTATATAACCGTCCTCAACCCGTGCCACCAGAGCCGTTCTTCTGACACCTTGCACTTGTCTCAAATTTCGCTTTCAGAAGTCACCCAAAAGTTGCCAATCGCGGTTTGGCCAAATCCTTCGTCTGGCCAATTGACTTTAATGTGGGATGAGTTGATTC
>CAZDPF010000020.1:0-13982 GCA_964507215.1 uncultured Chryseobacterium sp.
CTTTGACAGACTAGTAATTGCGAATATAACAGGTGCATAAACGGATAATCAGAATTTCTTCATGGGATGCCCGCTCTCAAACCAGTGAAATCAATCGCCAAGCAGGTTTGCAAGCCGTTCGGGTAGACCCAGAACTCTACAGTTTAATCAACAGGGCCCTTAAAGTTTCTGCCCTCACCCAAGGCGCTTTCGACATCAGCTTTGCTTCCATGGAGCGCCTCTATCTTTTCGACCAAGGAGAGCATGAATTGCCCGATAGTCAACGCGTAGCAAGAGCCAGAGAAGCAGTGAACTACCGGCACATAGCCTTAGACGCTCAAAATTCTTCTGTTTACCTAACACAAAAAGGTATGCGCATTGGATTTGGTGCCATAGGAAAGGGTTATGCCGCCAATCGAGCCGCTGCCATCATGAAAAACATGAAGGGTGTTCAAGGTGGGGTGGTCAACGCAAGTGGCGATTTGCTCTCTTGGGGCAAGAGCGATCAACCGGAAGGTTGGCA
Organism: uncultured Chryseobacterium sp.; assembly: GCA_964507215.1. Taxonomy (GTDB): domain Bacteria; phylum Bacteroidota; class Bacteroidia; order Flavobacteriales; family Schleiferiaceae; genus RFXV01. The sequence goes on from CAZDPF010000020.1 coordinate 503, forward strand.
AATCAGTATAGCAGACCCCATCAATCCAGACCATATTCTCGGATGGCTGACGGCCAATGACATGGCTGTGGTGACCTCTGGCAATTATGAAAAATTCTTCACCAGCAATGGGGTACGCTATGCGCACATCATAAATCCACGAAGTGGATACCCTACAATCGGCATGCGAAGTGTTACTGTTTTATGTCCGGATGCTGAATTGGCAGATGCCTTGGCCACCTCTTTGTTTGTCTTAGGAGTAAGCGAAGGCATGGCCTTGGTCAATCAACTCAACTTTGTAGAATGTTTAATGGTGGATGATGAAGGAAAAATGCATCTATCCAACAACTTGCAACTAAATACCCCACAAGAATGAAGTGTGTGAAAGATCGATGGAAGTTGCTTTTGGCCGTCGCTGGAATAGGCAGTCTGAGCGCATGTGTTTCGGTGAAACCCTATCAGAAGATGTACCTCAACGACAGAGATATGGAACTGGCCCAACACAAGATTGAAGGCTTTGAAACCAATTTCGAAACCTATCGCGAAGGAACAGCAGGCGCTAACGGTGGTAAAGTAGGTGGGGGATGCGGCTGCAACTAGTTTCGCTTTTCGTAATTGCGGCCATAGCGTCTCAGGGCCAAAGCGAAGGAGACTACCTGATGAAGGAGAACGAGCGCGAAATTGAAGCCAATTTCCTCACCAATTACTACCAACAAGAGGGAAACAATGCTGCAGTAACAGGCGGTATTGGCACTGAACACTTGACCAATTTTGCCAATGTTTTTATTGTAAACGTACCCATAGATAGCATTCAGTCAATTGGTCTTTATGCCGGGGCTGACTATTATTCTTCTGCCTCTACTGACCGCATAGACCCCATTATGTCTTCTGCTTCAAGTTCAGACCTTCGTGGTTTTGGCACCCTTTCTTACAATCGCAAGAATTTAAAAAGGCATGAGACTTACGGACTGCGTCTAGGCGCATCTGCTGAATATGACTACTTATCTTTCTCTCTTGGGGCGAGTTTCACCAAAGAATGGGACCGAGGCAATAGGGAGCTGAGTATAGTTGGGCAGGCCTTTTTTGATCAATGGAAACTCATCTATCCATGGGAGCTCCGCGGACAAGTGGAACTCCCTAGGTCTGATAGACAGTCGTACAACGGACAGGTGTTGTACTCGCAAGTGATTAATAAACGCCTTCAGATGTCTGTTTCAGCCGAATTTGTGTTGATGAAAGGCCTGTTATCTACGCCTTTTCACCGGGTCTATTTTGCCAACCAAACCAAGCCGGATATAGAGCGACTTCCAGAAAGCCGATTGAAAATTCCGGCCTCCATTAGGTTGAATTACTTCTCCACAGATTTTCTGATTGTCAGGAGTTTCTACCGCTACTATTGGGATGACTTCGGCATAGTAGGGCATTCAGCTGAACTGGAGATTCCTGTGAAGGTTTCTCCCAAATGGACGGTGGCGCCTTTCTATAGGTACCATCAACAAAGTGGCTCCAAATACTTCGCCCCCTATCGCATACATGAGTCAATAGAAACTTTTTACTCTTCTGATTTCGACTTATCAGAATTGAGCAGCAACAAAGCGGGTCTGGGCCTGAGGTACAGTCCGGTAGAAGGTCTTACCCGATCAAAGCCCTTTTTTCCTCAAGAGCGTGTTTTCTTGTGGAAATACGTCGAGATGCGCGGCGGTTATTACTACCGAGACAACGGCCTGAACGCCTACTTCGTTACGCTGAACTTCGGCTTCAGCTTGTTGTAACTAATCATCGTGATCTTCGGCATGTTCCATTGCCGGACTGCTTTGAAAATCAGCGCGAATTTCTTGGTGCATAATCTTCCCGCCATGGGCCCCTACAAGCGTCATCATCGCAAAGGAACCAATGGCCAACAGCAATACTACACCACTCAACCAACGCTGCGGCATTTTTCCTGAATGCAGTCCCCAAAGGGCTACCAATGCCACTAGTCCTGTAATCATCATCAAGGGAACGGCTTTCTCTGCCAACTCTTCATGCTCTTCCAGAAAATGCTCAGAAACACCTGGCAAGTGTTCCACTTTGTGTTCGGCTTCCTCGCCTGAGAGATTGGCCGGAATGGTAAAAATGGCTACCAATACCAGGGTTACCAAACCCGCTTTATGCAATGGGAGCGAATGGGTAAAAAATCCATACGTTAAGAGCAAAAGACCGAAGAGGGTGCCTAAGATGGGAATGTGATTGAACAGCAGGTGGACGTGGATGGGGTTCATTTCAGAAGGGTTTGGTCAATCTAATTTCGGCATTTGTAGTTCATGCTCACGATAGAATCTGATGTATTTTCGTTCCAAATGCGCAACAGGCCCCTCATCCTTCTTTTTCTTCTTTCGCTTGCCACAGCGGGCATCTGGAGCACCGGCTTGCACAGCCTTCAGCGCCAGTTGTATAGAAAGCAGGTGAAGCGCATGATCAAGCATTCGTTGCGAAAAGATGAGTGTGTACGCTTGGCGTTTCATGAGAGAGAATTGACAGCGCTGGATTGGAAGCATGACAAGGAATTTCGCTATCGAGGTGGCATGTATGATGTTATCCATCGAGAAAACCGAAGTGACAGCATTGTTCTTTTCTGTTGGTGGGATGCGGAAGAAAACCGACTGAATGAATCTTGGGAAGCCCTGACATCTATTGGATTTACACGCAGACCCGGCCATCAACAACAACAAACCCTTTGGCACCACTGGATTCGGGGTTTTTACCAAAATCTACCCCCTGCTATCCATCCTCTTCTTGAGCAAGACGCTGAAAAAACATACGGATCGCCTTCCACTAATTGGCTGACCAACTATTTATCCGTTCCTGTACCCCCTCCCCGTTTTTGTTGATTGACTTGAAGTAAATCACATCAGGCACCGAGTTGCGCCCAAAGGCCTCTTGCGCTGCCTATTCAACATCAACAGAAAACCTCATGAAAAAAATCATAGGCCTCTGTGGGTGGCTGTGCACTGTTGCAGTCAATCTACAGGCCCAAATTGTGCGTTTGGTAGACAGCGAAACCCGCGACCCTCTCGCACAGGTGGTCATCTTCATGGAAGATCCCCTCATCACCACCCATACCAACGATGAGGGAAAAGCCGATCTCTCGAACTTTCCATCAAGCGGAAATGTGCATTTCCATTTAATGGGCTACCAACCTTTGATTGTGCAAAGAAGCGCCCTCAAAAGTGGCGTGACCATTGCGCTGAAAAGTGGCTATACTTCCTTGGCCCAGGTAGTAGTTTCAGCCAATCGCTGGGCACAACCTCGTGGCGAAGTACCGTTTAAAGTGAAGAGCATCTCTGCAGATGAGGTGCGTTTTCAGAATCCGCAAACCGCGGCCGACCTGCTGGGTCAAAGTGGAGAAGTATTCATCCAAAAAAGTCAACAAGGCGGCGGAAGCCCCATGATTCGCGGATTTGCCACCAACCGCTTGCTCATTAGCGTAGATGGCGTTCGAATGAATACAGCCATTTTTAGAAGTGGCAATTTGCAGAATATCATCTCCATTGATCCTTTTGCTGTAGAAAATACCGAGGTACTCTTCGGGCCGGGCTCCGTGATGTACGGAAGCGATGCCATTGGAGGAGTGATGAGCTTCTACACGCTACAGCCTCGCTTTTCACTCAATGATTCTCTGCAAACCAAGGTGCATTTGGCCACGCGATACGCCTCGGCCAACCAAGAAATGGCAGGCCATTTTGACGCCCAAATGGGATGGAAAAAATGGGCTTTGATATTGAGTGCCAGTCATACACGCTTCGGAGACCTCCAAATGGGCAGCCATGGTCCTGATGAGTACTTGCGCCCTTGGTATGTAAGCACCATTGGTGGGGTGGATGTGGTGCACCAAAACACTGATCCACAACTTCAAACACCAAGTGGATATAGCCAAGACAACTTCATGGCCAAGTTGGCCCATAGAAATGACAACGGCTTGGAAGTCAGCTATGCATTTCACTACAGCGGCACTTCAGACTATGCGCGCTATGACCGTTTGCTTCGCACCAGAAATGGCGCCCCTCGCAGTGCAGAATGGAAGTATGGTCCGCAAGTCTGGAGCCTGCAACAATTGCAAATGAAACACACTGGCGCTTCTGCTTTATATGATGCCATTTCATTGAATCTTGCGATGCAGCATTTTGAGGAAAGCCGCATAGACCGCGATTTTGGAGATGCCGAACGCAGAACGCGGACAGAAGAAGTAGACGCCTACTCCGTAAATCTGGATCTGAATAAATCGCTCGGGAATGGCCATAGTCTGTTCTATGGAGCGGAGTTCATTTGGAATGATGTGGCTTCCAGTGGCACAGACCTCAACATCACCAATGGAAATTTGGTCAGCGGTCCGAGCCGATACCCTCAGTCTGATTGGTACTCATGGGCTTTGTTTACCACTTGGCGGAAGAATTGGGAGGAGCGCCTGACGGTGCAAGCCGGCCTGCGGTACAATGGTTTTGGTTTGAAAGCCGATTTCTCTGAAAACCTCGATTTCTACCCTTTTCCATTCCAAACAGCTGATTTAAACAATGGCGCACTCACCGGAAGCGCAGGAATTGAATGGCAGCCCAATGAGCAGTGGAATGTGAGCACCCACTTCAGCACCGCCTTCCGCAGCCCCAACGTTGATGATATAGGCAAGGTGTTCGATTCTGAGCCGGGCAGCGTAGTCATTCCCAATCCCGATCTTAAACCTGAATACGCCTACACGGCGGAGATAGACATTGCCAGGCGCTTTGGACAATGGCTTGAGCTTGATGTAGTAGCCTATTACACTTTGCTTCAAGATGCCTTGGTGCGGCGCTCTTTTCAGTTAAACGGAGCTGATTCTATTCTGTATGATGGAGAGATGAGTCAGGTGCAGGCCATGCAAAATGCAGCACAAGCCACCGTGTGGGGCATTGAAGGACGCTTGGAAGCGCGGCTCGGGGGCGGCTTTGTATTCACGTCCAGTGTTAGCTATCAGCAGGGCGAAGAAGAGTTGGATGATGGCAGTACCTCTCCACTGAGACATGCCGCTCCTCTTTTTGGCCGTTCAGGCCTCCGCTTTGAGAGAGGCCCACTGCGCTGGGAGCTGTACAGCTTGTACAGTGCTGAACGCTCTTTTGACGAAATGCCGCAAGAGGAGATCAGTAAAGACTATCTCTACGCATCAGATGCCCAAGGCCGACCTTATAGTCCGGGTTGGAACACTTTAAACTTCAAGTTGCACTACCAACTCAACCCGCAAATACAACTACAAGGTGGAGTAGAAAACCTCACCGATCAGCGCTACAGACCCTATAGTTCTGGCCTAGCAGGCGCTGGCAGGAATTTTATTTTCGGACTGCGAATGGGGATTTAAACCCTGCCCTTCATTTCAGAGAAGCCGCCTCGCCGCGGCTTCTCGCTTTTTATGGGTGAAAGCACTTCCCGAAAAACAAAGCATCCCCCCTACCTTGCACTCAAGAACTCATTCTCATGGCCGACGACAAGCGTCTCTTTCTACTCGATGCCTACGCCCTCATTTTCAGAGCCTATTTTGCCTTCATTCGCAATCCCAGAGTAACATCTAAGGGCCTTGACACCTCCGCAGTATTTGGCTTTGCCCTGAGCCTACTCGACCTCTTGGAAAAAGAAAATCCATCGCATATCGCAGTGGTTTTTGACACTTCAGCGCCCACCAAGCGACATGAAGAATATCCTGAATACAAAGCCAATAGAGACGAAACCCCCGAGGCCATCAAAATTGCCGTTCCGCTGATTAAAAGAATGCTCGAAGCTTTCGGCATTCCCACTTTAGGGGTGGATGGCTATGAGGCCGATGACGTCATTGGAACCTTGGCCAAAAAAGCCGAGCAAGAAGGTTACATCACCTATATGATGACCCCCGATAAAGATTTTGGGCAGTTGGTGACAGATAAGGTGCTCATTTACAAACCGGGCAAAGGAGGCGCTCCGGCAGAAGTGATGGGCGTAAAAGAAGTGTGCGAGAAATTTGGCATTCAGCGCACAGAGCAAGTCATCGACTTTTTGGGCATGATGGGCGATGCCGTAGACAATATTCCCGGCTTGCCGGGCGTGGGCGAGAAAACGGCCCAAAAACTCTTGGCCCAATACGACAGCTTGGAAGGTCTGCTGGAACATGCCGATGAAATCAAGGGAAAGCTAGGCGAACGGATTCGGGAGAATAAAGAAAAAGGCCTGCTCTCTAAGCGCTTAGCCACTATTATGATTGACGCCCCGGTAACGCTAGACGAAGCCTCGCTGAGCCGTTCAGCACCCGATATGCAAGCGCTGCAAAGCCTGTTTGAAGAATTGGAATTCCGTACCCTGCTTCGAAGAGTTGGAGGGGCATCGGCGGCACCACAGGAAGCAACGAGCGGTACGGCGCCCAAACCCGCCACGGCATCTACCCAAGGCTCTTTGTTTGATTTACCAGAAACACAGGATGCCGCAGGTGAATCAGTCTTCACCAATCTCAGCAGTTATCCCCACCTCTACCAAAAAGTGAGCACTGAGCAGGAAGTTAAAATGCTCTGCAAGAAACTCTTGGAACAGCAGGAAGTATGTTGGGATACCGAGACGGATGAACTAGACGAACACCGAGCAGAATTGGTGGGCATCGCCTTTTCATGGGAGGCCGGAAAGGCTTACTATGTGCCTTTCCCTGAGGGCGTTGAAGCCCAGCAAGCGCGCATTGAATGGCTGAGGCCCTTCTTTGAATCGGAAACGGTGGGGAAGATTGGGCAGAATATGAAGTTTGACATCAATGTGCTGCGCAAATACAAGCTAGAAGTTCGCGGCCCATTGTTCGATACCATGTTGGCGGCATACCTCATCAATCCAGATGGCCGTTTGGGTTTTGACGCTTTAAGCGAAATTCATCTTCATCACCGCACGCAGTCTATTACTGAGCTCATTGGTCCAAAAGGCCGAAACCAGAAGAGCATGCGGCAAGTAGAGGTAGACCGTGTTGTAGAGTATGCTGGTGAAGATGCCGACCTCACTTTTCAGTTGAAGCAATGTTTCGATCCGCAGCTGAAAGCACATCAGGTGCAATCAGTTTTCGATGAAATTGAAATTCCGCTCATTCCCGTGCTTTCAGAAATGGAAAGCCATGGCATTCGCATCGATGTGGAAGCGCTCCAAAGAATGTCTGATTCTATGGGGAAAGAGCTCATCGCCCTAGAAGACCAAGTGAGAGAAATGGCAGGCGTGCCATTCAATTTAGCCTCTCCCAAGCAGTTGGGCGAAGTGCTTTTTGAGCATCTGAAGATTGGCGGAAAGCCTAAGAAGACCAAAACCGGTCAGTACAAAACTTCAGAAGATGTGCTGCAGGAATTGGCAAAAGAACATCCCATTATTCCGGCCATCTTAGAGTTCCGGCAAATTCAAAAATTGAAAGGCACCTATGTTGATGCCTTGCCGGCTTTGGTAGATCCACGCACAGGGCGCATCCATACTTCCTTCAATCAGGCCGTAGCCGCAACAGGTAGATTGAGCTCCAACAATCCGAATTTGCAAAACATCCCCATTCGTCACGCCAGGGGAAGAGAAATTCGCAAGGCCTTCATTCCAGCAGATGAACAGCACGTTTTATTATCTGCTGATTATTCCCAAATAGAACTGCGATTGATCGCTGAGTTGAGTGGAGATGAGGCCATGGTGCAAGCCTTTCTAAACGGAGCCGATATTCATACCGCTACTGCAGCCAAACTCTATGGTATAGCAGAAAGTGCGGTTGACAGAACCCAACGCTCCAATGCCAAAACGGTGAATTTTGGAATCATCTATGGCGTTTCGGCCTTTGGTTTAAGTCAACAAACCGAACTAAGTCGGTCAGAGGCTGCTGATATGATTCGTTTGTATTTCGAAACCTATCCAGGCATCAAGGCCTTTATGGATCAACAGGTGCACTTGGCCCGAGAACAGGGCTTTGTAGAAACCATGTTCGGTCGCCGGCGCTATCTCAGAGACATTCACAGCCGCAACCAAACGGTGCGTGGCCATGCTGAGCGCAATGCGGTGAACGCGCCTATTCAGGGAACAGCGGCAGATGTGATCAAAAAAGCCATGATCAACATTCACCATGCGTTGAAAAACCGGCAATTGAAAACCCGCATGTTGCTTCAGGTACACGACGAATTGGTCTTCGATTGCCCCAAGAATGAGCTGGAAGAAGTACAGCTAATGGTCAAAGAACTGATGGAAAGTGCGGTAAAAACAAAAGTGCCCTTGCTGGCAGAAACCGGCTCGGGCACCAATTGGTTAGAGGCGCATTAAGGTTTATCGCTCCAATACAATGCGTTGGTTCCGGTGAATTTCTTTGCCCGTAATCTGCAAAACGTAGACGCCATTGGTTACTGCTGCTGGAATCTCGGCCCGCCAATGAAGCCCATCGCGAACAGCGTGAAGCACTATTTGTCTTCCGCTCATGTCGCTCAAAACCATCTCAGGCTTTTCGTCTAACGGATTGCGTGTTTCGAGATGCAAAATACCTTGACTGGGATTGGGGAATACGGTAATGGATTCTCCAAAGAAATCGCTTGTGCTCAGTACCGCATCCATATTGATATCGTCGAGGTAGAGATTATTTCCTCCGCCAGAAACAAGCTCCCATCGAACGTGCAGCGGATTGGGATTGCCGGCATAGCTGTTCAAGTTCACGCTGTATTCTGACCAATCAGCATCTGATGAAGGGGTGAAAGAACCGGTAACAACACCCGCTGTGCGGAGGTTGGGGGTGTTGATAATCCGAACTAAGGTCCAATTCTGTCCACAATCTGTAGAAACCGAAATGCGTAATTGGTCGTTGTCGCTACTTTCTTTGGTGGCGAAAGCATGGCGAAAACGCAGGGTAAGCGAGGTGGCATAGCGCACATCCAGCGACTTGGCATACAGAAAATCAGACTGGCCGTCAGTTGCGTTGAAGTTGTTGATCCAGAGGCTTTTGTTGCTTTGATAGCCAGCACCATCAAATTGCTCAAATGAAATGTAGTCGTCATCGCCCTGCACACTCCAGTCGGCATTGGGCCAAATACTATTCTCGAAGTTTTCACTGAGTTGGAAGTCTTGGGCCGCTCCGCTGTTGCTTACGCGAATAAAAGCTTGTAGCGTGGTGTCTGAAGAACCTGACGGATTGGTCAGGGTAAGGGTTACGGGGTAGCTTCCTGCTTGATTATAGGTCACGCTCGGATTTTCTTGGCTGCTGGCAGCGGGAGATCCTCCAGGGAAATTCCAACTGTAGCCGGCTGCATTCCCGGCGATGGCGCGGGCAGAAAACTGCACAGCATCTCCTTGGCAAATGTCTCTTTGATCAGCTATAAAAAAGGGCTGCGGAACACAATTAAAACCGCTTACACCAGCAGCGCTGAGGTTGCCGGCAGAAGAAACATCGCCACGCAGCGCAAATACGTTCAGTGAGTTTTTCATCACGGTCTTTTGGCCGATGGTGAACATGTTTTGACAGTCGTTATCGGCATAATCCATATAATTCTCTACCTGATCTGGCAAATCTGGATTGTCTGTATTGCAGGAATTGACACCAATCGGGCAGCCAAAGTTGGCCTCTGCTACAGGGGGAGTGTCGGCCACATTGTCGTTGTTGCCATTGCAATTGTCTCCTTGAAAAGGGTGAAGCAGCCCCAAATAATGCCCTACTTCGTGGGTAAAGGTTCTCCCCAAAGTCTGACTCGTTCCGATGGCACCCACTTGATCATGGCGAATAACAACCCCATCCAAAGAAAAAGGCTGATTGGCAGTAGGGCGATAGGCATAGCCCAAGACCGTTCCACCACCGGGTACACTGCCAATATCAATGGCATCTACCACCCAAACATTCATGTACTTGGTATTGTCCCAATTGCTCAACGACTTAATACTGTTGCCCGCAGCGGTAGACAAATTGGTTTGTACACGGTTGATGCCAGAGTGGCAATTGCCGTTGGGGTCACGGGTGGCGAGGCGGAATTCTACTTCTACATCAGCAGCCACGCCTTGAAAAAGCGCGCGTGTATTGGAAGCATCGGCATTCAGACGGCGGAAATCTTCATTGAGCACGCGCAATCCATCCAAAATTTGCTCGTAACTAATATTGTCTTCTTGATCAGCGTACATCACATGAAAGACCACTGGAATAATATGCAGCACGCCTGAAGTTTTCTGAGAAACTTGAGCAGATGGCGATTGAAAAAGCAGGGCATCAGCTGCTTCATAAGCCGCTTTCATTTCGGGTTGCTCTTGAAAAAGTTGCTCCATGAGGAGATCATGTCCGCAAGGAACTGACGTCTGCTGAGCAAAACTTGACAGGGAAATCATGAGCAAAGCCAGCAGAGAAAGGAGAATCGTACGCATTCGTTAACAGGGGTCTAGAAAGTGTTGAGGGGCGAAAATAGCTTCATTCCTTCAAACGAGTGGAACTTGTGTTTCGTTGGGATAAACAGTGGGATATGGGGTCTGATAAAACATGATGAAAAATTGTGCACATACATCTGTTCGTCATTTGTTCAGAAATTGTAGTTTTGCAGCCCGTTTCCCCGTGGGAAGCGATCAACACTTTATCTGATTGAAGGTGAACACGCTGAGCTACAAGACAATTTCTGCCAACGCGGCTACTGCTGACAAGCAATGGGTAGTGGTAGATGCCGAAGGACAGCAACTGGGTCGTTTGGCCTCTAAAGTGGCCAAGCTCCTGCGCGGCAAGCACAAGACCAATTTTACACCACATGCTGACTGTGGAGACAACGTCATCATTTTGAACGCTGAGAAAATTCAATTGAGTGGCAAAAAGTGGACAGACAAGCAGTACGTACGTCACACGGGTTATCCTGGTGGGCAGCGTTTTGCTACTCCACTGGATGTACTCGAGAAGAATCCTACTCGTTTGATTGAGATGAGCATCCGCGGAATGCTTCCCAAGAATCGCTTGGGTCGTCAGCTTTTCCGCAATTTGTATGTGTATGTGGGCACCGCGCACAAGCAAGAAGCCCAACAGCCCAAAGCCCTTAACCTGAACGAATTCAACTGATCCGATGGAAATGATCCACAGTCTGGGTCGTCGCAAGACCGCCGTCGCTCGCGTTTACATGGAAGAGGCCGGTAAAGACAAGCCCGCCGGCATCCAAGTAAACGGACGTGACTACAAAGCTTATTTCAACACGTCTGCTCTCCACTATAAAGTAGAGCAGCCGCTTCGCATGACAGAGAGCCTCGAGCGCTTCCACATCCGCATCAATGTTGATGGTGGAGGCATCACTGGTCAAGCCGAAGCTGTTCGCATGGCCCTTTCACGTGCTCTTTGCGAAGACAACGCTGACAACCGCCCTATTTTGAAACCCGAAGGTTTGCTCACCCGCGATCCGCGCATGGTGGAACGCAAGAAATTCGGTCAGAAGAAAGCCCGTAAGAAATTCCAGTTCTCTAAACGTTAACAGGTGTTTAGCATCTAAATCTTCCGGACTCGCGCTGTGCTTACGGAGCGGCTACCGGATGGTTGCTTGAACAGAAAGTAAACCCACACTATGTCTAACATCGACATCAAAACCCTGCTCGACGCAGGTGTGCATTTTGGTCACTTGACCCGCAAATGGAACCCCAACATGGCGCCCTATATCTTCATGGAGCGCAATGGGATTCACATCATCGACCTGCACAAGACAGCAGCCAAGCTCGAGCAAGCCCAAGAAGGCCTGCGAAAAATTGCTTCTCAAGGCAAGAAAATCCTCTTCGTAGCTACCAAAAAGCAGGCGAAAGAAATCATTGGCGATTATGCCACCAAAATGAACATGCCCTACATCGTAGAGCGTTGGCCTGGTGGTATGCTGACCAACTTCGTCACCATCCGCAAGGCGGTGAAGAAAATGACCAGCATCGACAAGATGAAAACCGATGGCACGTTTGAAACTTTGTCTAAGCGCGAGCGCTTGCAAGTAGATCGTCAACGTGCAAAATTGGAGAAGCAACTCGGTTCTATCGCTGATATGAGCCGCTTGCCTGCCGCTTTGTTTGTGGTAGATATCAAGCGCGAACACATTGCGGTTGCTGAAGCACAAAAACTGGGCATTCCAGTATTCGCCATTGTAGATACCAACTCCAATCCGCAGGAGGTAGACTTCCCCATCCCCGGCAATGATGACGCATCAAAGGCTATTGCTGTGATCATGGAATACATCAGCCAAGCGGTGATTGAAGGTCTTGGTCAACGCAAAGAAGACAAGGAGCGCTCTGGCAAAGAGAAGCTGGAAAAAGCGAAAAAAGCAGTTGCCCAAGACGCGGAATAACGCTCCAATTACTCCTGATTACGAACCTTTCCGCCGGAGCAACATACAGTTAATGCTCCGGCTTTTTCTTTAACGACCTCTAACAACCCACAGCTATGGCCAATATCACTGCCGCAGATGTAAACAAGCTTCGCAAAATGACCGGAGCTGGAATGATGGACTGCAAAGTTGCCCTGCAAGAAGCCAATGGCGACTTTGAAGCCGCTATTGATGTTCTTCGCAAGAAGGGACAAAAAGTTGCTGCCAAACGCGCTGATCGCGAAGCCAGCGAAGGCGTAGTTCTTGCTGGTGTAAATGCCAACAGCACACGCGGAAGCTTGGTGAGCGTAAACTGCGAAACTGACTTTGTAGCCAAGAACGAAGGATTTGTTCAATTGGCTCAGAACATCCTAGATATCGCCATTCGCGAAACCCCTGCTGACAAAGAGGCTTTGTTGAATTGCGCCTATGACAGCGGCATGACCATCGCCGAAAAACTCACCGAACAAACGGGTGTAATTGGAGAGAAAATTGAAATTGCCTCTTTCGAGTTCATTGAAGCTCCAAGAGTAGATTTCTACATTCACGCTGGTAGCAAACTGGCCACTTTGGTAGGTTTAAACAAAGACGGTGGCGAAGCTGGACGCAATGTAGCCATGCAAGCTGCGGCCATGAATCCTGTAGCACTCAACAAGTCTGAGGTATCTCAAGACATCATCGAACGCGAACTTGAAGTAGGTCGTGAACTGGCCCGCCAAGAAGGCAAACCTGAAGAAATGCTCGACAAGATTGCGCAAGGTCGCTTGGGCAAATTCTACAAAGAGAACACCTTGGAAGAGCAGCAGTACATACGCGACAATAAACTCAGCGTTAACGATTATCTGAAAAGCGTTGACAAGGAGCTTAAACTGACCTCTTTCCGTAGATTTGGACTGGGCGTTTAAGTTCTTCCCCATGAAACAAGAGCCGGCCTATAGAGGGTCGGCTTCTTTTTTGGCCAATAGCGCACGAATTGAAGGCCTTCGATCGTGTACTGTGAACACTTATCTGTATCTTTCGCCTTTCTGGCTCAATTACCGCTCATGATCCTGATCGCAGAGAGTGGATCCACCAAGTGTGATTGGATCCTTTTAGATCAAAACGGGTCGGAAGTCCAGCGCTTTAGCACCATGGGCTTCAACCCTTATTTCCATAGCGCCGAGCTCATTTACTCCACATTGTCTTCCGAACCCCACCTGGGC
>CAZDPF010000020.1:14082-23234 GCA_964507215.1 uncultured Chryseobacterium sp.
TTCCGCATGTTCAGAGACATTCATATTCTTTGCTTTGAACAGGCTCCACAAGTGGAAATCAATTTTGTGGGCAGTGTGGCCTATCATTTCAGAGACCTACTGCAAGAAGTCATTGAAGAAGCTGGTTTGCAGTTTGGCTATGTGCTGAGCAGACCCCTAGATGGTTTGGTAGACTACCATTTGAAATACCTCGATATCCTCAATCCTTCCAGAGCATGAAAAAGATCGTCCTGATCGCCCACGATCGGATGAAGCCCGAATTGGCCACTTTTATCAAACAAAGACAAGATTGGCTGTGGGGAAAAGAATTGGTGGCTACCGGGAGAACAGCTGAACACATGGAGGCCGCCGCCTTCACCGTGCCCATTCACCATTTGAATTTTGGCAAAAGCGGTGGCTATCAAGAAATTGTGCAACTCTTGGCCCAAAAAGAGGTAGACATGGTCTTCTTCTTTCGCGACCCCGAAGTACGTTCAGCAGACCATCCTGATATTGAATCGCTGCTCACTACCGCCCTTGAGCACAACATTCCCATTGCCTTGAATCCGGCTTCAGCCGAACTCCTAATCCTCGGTCGCATCAAGTTGGATGCTGCCCGTAAACCTTAGCCAAATGCGTGAAAAAGGACTGATCTTCGATCTCGATGGTGTAATCGTAGATACGGCCAAGTACCATTTTTTAGCGTGGCGAAGACTGGCTGATACCTTTGATGTAGATTTTGACGAAGAAAAAAACGAACAGCTCAAAGGGGTGAGTCGGGTTGAATCATTACGCCGCATTTTAGAATGGGGCGGGAAGTCTCTCCCCGAAGGCGAATTTCAAGAAGCCATGGACCGCAAGAACCGCTGGTACTTGGAATTCATCAACCAAATGCAGCCAGATGAAATCTTGCCCGGAGTGGAACAATTTCTCCGCGAAGCCAAGGCGGCCAGTTACGGTATTGCTTTGGGGTCTGCGAGTAAAAATGCTCCTGCCATCCTCCAAAAAGTTGGTCTCACACACTATTTTGACAGAATTATTGACGGCAATAGAACCAGTCGCTCTAAACCAGATCCAGAAGTTTTCCTTCTAGGCTCAGAAGATTTGGGCCTTGCGCCAGAACACTGTGTAGTTTTTGAAGATGCCCAAGCCGGTATTGAAGCGGCCAAGGCTGGCGGCATGTTCGCCATAGGCATTGGTGAGGCTGACGTACTGCAACAAGCCGATCACGTTATTCCCGGATTCGCTCAGTTTTCCCTCGCTGTGCTCGAATCTATTTGGAAACCTTAGAATCTCTCACACCACCACCATGCATAAATATCTCGAAACAGACGAATGGCGCATTATTGAACGCGGCTTCCAAGAGGAAAATGCAGAGCGCTCTGAAGCTATCTTCTCACTGGGCAATGGCCGCATGGGCCAACGCGCCAACTTTGAAGAGGCTTACTCTGGTAAAACGCTTCAAGGCAGCTATGTAGCCGGCGTGTACTACCCTGATAAAACCCGCGTGGGCTGGTGGAAAAATGGCTACCCACAGTACTTCGCCAAGGTGTTGAACAGCGTCAATTGGATCGGGATAGCCATCGAAATAGACGGTGAAACCCTCGACCTCCACCAAGGGGAAGTGCTCGATTTTTACCGTGAATTGGACATGAAGAGAGGCGTACTCACCCGCCGTTTTCATTTGCGCATGACCAGCGGCAAAGAGGTAAAAGTAGAAGCCATTCGTTTCTTGAGTATTCAGCGAGATGAAATTGGGGCCATTCGCTACCAAATCACTCCGGTGAACTTCTCGGCCAAAGCCACCATCACGCCCTACCTCGATTTCGACGTGGTGAACAAAGACAGCAATTACGACGAGAAATTCTGGGAACACCAAGGAGCACAAGTGGGAAGCCAAAAAGGCGTACTGAGCGCATGCACCAAAAAACTCGACTTTCATGTGGCGGCCTCCATGCGCTATGAGTGGGAAGCCGATGGCAAACCCCTTACCCTCTATCCTGAAAGCATTGAACGCGAGAAATATGTGGCCAATCGCTTCGAAACAGAACTGAAGAGCGGCCACACTTACACACTGTATAAATTCGGGGCTGTGCTTTCTTCTCTCAATTACGAGAAAGAGTCGCTGCTCAAAGAAGCTGACCAAAGAGCATCCGAAGCCCGTCGCTTGGGGTTTGACACTTTGCTGAAAGAACAAGAAGCCGCCTGGGAGGCCAAATGGGAAATGAGCGACATCCGCATCGAAGGCGATGCAGAAGCCCAACAAGGCATTCGCTTCAACATCTTCCATCTCAACCAAACCTATACGGGTGAAGACCCACGACTCAATATCGGGCCGAAAGGATTTACTGGTGAGAAATACGGCGGATCTACTTATTGGGATACCGAAGCCTACTGCTTGCCTTTCTACCTCTCTACAGCCGGACACAAAGTGGGTAGGAACCTATTGGTCTACCGTCACAAACAATTGCAGAAAGCCATTGAGAACGCCCAACTCCTGGGCTTCAACAACGGAGCGGCACTCTACCCCATGGTGACCATGAATGGCGAAGAATGCCATAACGAATGGGAAATCACCTTTGAAGAAATTCACCGCAATGGTGCCATCGCCTATGCTGTGTTTAACTATATCCGCCATACCCTGGATGAGGAGTATCTGTTAGAAGGCGGACTGGAAGTATTGGTGGGAATTGCCCGTTTCTGGCAGCAGCGATTCCATTGGAGCAAGCGCCGAGGCATGTTTGTCATGCATGGGGTCACTGGTCCGAACGAGTACGAAAACAACGTCAATAACAACTGGTACACCAGCTACATTGCTGCATGGTGCCTTCGCTATACGGCCGATGCCATGGAGCGCAGCCTACAGCTGAATGCAGAAAAAGCTTCAGCGCTGCTCAATAAATTATCGCTGACGCAAGAAGAAGCCCAAAAGTGGAGAGATCAAGCTGATAAAGTTTATCTGGCGGTTGATCCGGAGCTGGATGTTTTTGTGCAGAACGATGGCTTTATGGACAAGGAGCTCATTCAAGCCAGTGAGTTGAATCCATCAGAAAGGCCTATCAACCAACACTGGTCATGGGATCGAATTCTGCGTTCTTGCTTCATCAAACAGGCCGATGTGCTGCAAGGACTCTACTTCTTTGAAGAAGATTTTGACCAAGAGACCCTCCGGCGGAACTTTGACTTTTATGAGCCCATGACGGTGCATGAGTCTTCTCTTTCTCCGTGCGTGCACTCCATCTTGGCCGCGCGCTTGGGCAGAATGGACAAAGCCTATGAGATGTATCTCCGCACCTCGCGCCTCGACCTAGACGACTACAACAGAGAAGTGGCCGAAGGGCTGCATATCACCAGCATGGCCGGCACTTGGATGAGCGTTGTACAGGGCTTTGGCGGTATGCAATGGAAGGGAACCGAGCTGCACTTAGAGCCTTCGATTCCCAATAATTGGAAACGCTACTCTTTCCACATCCGATTCAGAAGCGCCATTATTGAACTGGCGGTCACCAAAGAAGCGGCAACGCTTCGGCATTTGGGTGGAAAAGAAGTTGACCTCTACGTATTTGGCCAACGCTTGCAACTGAGTGAAGGTCAGTCACAGCAAGTGAAGAAAGGATGAAGCAGTTCTTCTTTGGCCTTTTAACGATCTCTGCACTCACGGCTTGTGAGTACTATGAACCTTATGTGCCGGCCATTCACGGCCAAGCCAGTCCGATTCAACTGAAAGCTGGTCGTACGGCCGTTTTTCTCTCCGACTATTTTCATCAATCTACACCAGATAGCATTCAATGGCCGGCCGGATTAAATGCGTTGGCCACTGATTCTGGCGTGGTTTGGCTCGAAGGGCAACCGGAATCGTACTTGAGCACGGCGGCTTGTTATTTCAATGGATTGCGGTATGATATACCCGTATATGCCTCTACCGCGCAAGAGGTGAACATCGCTTTTACCAAGTATGCTGAAGCCCAACAGGTGTACCTCTTTGGTAGCTTCAACGCTTGGAACCGACAAGCACTGCCCATGCAGCGCACAGCAGATGGTTGGCAGATTAGCCTTCGCTTGGAGCCCGGACAGTATGAGTACAAGCTGATGGTGGATGGCACAGAAAAAAGCGATCCTTCCAATCCTGATTCGGTTTCCAACGGAATGGGGAGCTTCAACTCCTTGCTGAAAATTGCGCCACAAGGGGAGGCCCCGGTATTGGTCTATGCCGACGCCCACGGCAAGAATTTCGTTAGCTTAAGTCCACTGCCGGAAGACCAAACGGTAGTGGCCCTGTGGGAGAACCACTTATTGCAAGCCCGCAGCAGCTACGAAAATGGCATGGTGGTGTACAACCTGCCCATCCCCAATCCGGCTTTTCGCGGTCAGCGCAGTCACTTGCGGGTTTACACGGCGCGCAATGGCCAAAAAGGGAACGATTTACTCATTCCATTACAACAAGGTCAGGTTGTTGAAAACCCCAAAGAATTGAGTCGATCAGATTGGGCCACCAGCATCATGTACTTCATGATGGTTGACCGATTTGCCAATGGCGATACCACCAACGACCAGCCAGTTCCCGATGCTATGATACATCCCAAAGCCAACTATTATGGCGGTGATCTTGCGGGAGTTCGACAGAAAATTAACGATGGCTTCTTTGATGAGTTAGGCGTGAATACCATTTGGGTGTCGCCTATTTCAAAAAACCCCACTGACGCTTGGGGCTTGTGGGACAAAGGGGGCGTAACCACCAAATTTTCGGGTTATCACGGGTATTGGCCCGTTTCTAACGTGTTGCCAGACCCACGCTTCGGCAAGCCGGAAGTAGTACAAGGGATGTTGAATGACGCCCATGGCAGAAATATGAATGTGCTACTCGACTATGTAGCCAATCATGTGCACCAATCCCATCCAGTTTACCAAAAGAACCCTGATTGGGCCACTCCGCTCTACCTTCCTGACGGCACCCTCAATACCGAGAAATGGGACGAACATCGCCTCACCACATGGTTTGACACTTTTATGCCCACCTTGGATTTGCGCAAGCAAGAAATTGTGGATCCCATGACCGACTCTGCTTTGGTTTGGGTACTGCAATATGATTTTGACGGCTTCAGACACGATGCCACCAAGCACATTGCCGAGCGCTACTGGAGAACGCTTACTGCCAAACTCAAAGACAGTCTTCCTGAAAAGCATATCTATCAAATAGGTGAAACTTATGGCTCACCTGATTTGATTGCCTCCTACGTGGGCAGCGGCATGCTAGATGCACAATTCGATTTCAATGTGTACGATGCAGCCGTATCTGCTTTTTCAGGCACAGAAGCCAGCCTTCCCGCATTGCAACGCTTGGTAGAAAAAGAACAGCAGAGTCTCACCTATTATGGCCATCACAATTTGATGGGCTATATCTCAGGGAACCAAGATCGCTCTCGCTTTATCTCCATTGCTTCAGGAGATGTGCTCCTGAGTGAGGATCAGAAATTGGCCGGATGGACCCGCGAAATACCACTTCCCAACGACACGGCTTACCAACGCCTGGCCCTTCTGCACGCTTTCAACTTTGGAATCCCCGGCATTCCGGTTATTTACTACGGAGATGAATTTGGCTTGCATGGCGCGGGCGATCCAGACAATCGGAAGATGATGCGCTTCAGCCAATATTCAGCAGCAGAAACTGCGCTGCGCAATAAAGTCAAGCAACTGGTGGCCCTTCGAAAATCACATTTAGCGCTGACCTACGGCACTACTGAGTTGGAAGTGCTTCCCAATGGCCTTTTGAAAATCAGGAGGGTGTACTTTGATGATGAGATCCTCATCTACCTCAACGCCACCGAACAGGCCCTCGAAATTCCCTTGGAAGGCAATTGGCAATCAAACTTTGGTCTGTCTACTTCTGAAGCAGCGCTCCAAATTCCTGCCTTCTCGTTTGACTACTTAACAAAACCTTGAGACCATGAAACCCATTATCCCGCTTACTTTGGCCATCACCATGATTGCCTGTCAAAATCAACCCGCCACTGCTGAAGGAGCTCATCAAGAAGAGATGCCCGCAGTAGAAAGTCGCCACCCTGAATGGGTGAAGAGCGCCAATATTTACGAAGTCAACATCCGCCAATACTCCGCTGAAGGCACCATAGCCGCTTTTGAGGCACATCTGCCACGCTTGAAAGAAATGGGTGTAGACATTCTCTGGATCATGCCGGTTCAACCCATCGGTGTGGTCAATCGGAAGGTGGAAGAAGGTGCCGACCTCGGCAGCTACTACTCAATCAGCGATTATACCGCTGTTCACCCCGACTACGGTACCGTGGAGGATTTCAAACGCATGGTAGAGAAAGCACACAGCATGGGCATGAAAGTGATTCTAGACTGGGTAGCCAATCACACTGCCTGGGATCACCACTGGGTGAAAGAACACCCAGAGTTCTACACTGCCAATGCAGAAGGACAACAGCCCATTGTAGCCCTTGACAACGATGGCAACTCCACCGATTGGTCTGATGTAGCCGACCTCAACTACAACGAGCCCGGTTTGCACGAAGCCATGTTCCAAGAAATGGCTTGGTGGATTCAAGAATGCGATATTGATGGATTCCGTTGCGATGTTGCCGGCTTTGTGCCCATCGACTTCTGGAACAACACCCGCCCAAAACTGGAGGCCATCAAGCCCATCTTCATGCTGGCTGAATGGGAAGATCCTGCGCATATGCAGGCCTTCAATATGAACTATGGTTGGGAATTCCATCACATTCTCAACGAAGTGGCCAAAGGAGCACAAGGCATTGAGGAAATAGCGGCCTACCTCCACAAAAATGACAGCCTCTATAGCAAAGACGACATCCGGATGTATTTCACCACCAACCACGATGAAAATTCTTGGAATGGAACCGTCTTCGAGCGCATGGGCGAACAGCATTTCAACATGTTTGTCATTGCTTCTACTTTGCCCGGCATGCCCTTGATTTACAGCGGACAGGAAGCGGGCCTCGACCACCGTCTTTCGTTCTTCGGCAAAGACGAAATCAACTGGAGCGATATCCGCTTCAAAGATTTTTACACCCGTATGCTCGCGCTTAAACATGAAAATCCTGCCCTGTGGAATGCCAATTGGGGCGGCGATCTGGAACTCTTAGAGGTGGGAACAGATGAGGTGCTGGCTTACAAACGCAGCAACGGCAGCAATGAAGTATTGGTGTTTGTGAATCTTTCGAAAGAGAACAGCCACACCCTTGATTTGAGCAACGCCGCCTTTGAAGGCGAGTATGAAGTGGTATTGGCCAATCTTCCTGCCGAGTGGGAGGTGAGTGTACGATTGAAAGACGGACTGAAACTCGGTCCGAACACCCACGCGATTTACGTTAGGCAATAGGCTACTAGCAGAATGAAACAGCGCATGAGAACGATAGACCGCCTCCTCGAGCTATCGGCTCTTGCGCTTTTTTTATACTCCCTTGTGTACCTCTATTGGTGGTATGATGCCTTACCTGATCAAATAGCCATTCATTTTGATGCACAAGGCAAAGCCGACGGATGGGACAGCAAAGGCAGCATGATCGTCTTGCCTTTGATCATGGGTTTTGTGATTGCACTCTTGGCCATGCTCGGGCGGTATTTACCTATTGAGGCTTGGAGTTTTCCCGGGCAATACAGCGAACAGAAGATGCAATACTATACGCTTGCGCGTACGCTTTTGCACGGCATGCAGCTCAGTATTGGCTTTATCTCGGTTTTTGCCGTTTGGTCGATGGTGCGCTTCAATTTGGCCGAGAACCCGGAGGAGAGCAACCGCGATCTATGGGTGAGCCTTTCGGCCATTGGGCTTCCTATTGTGCTCTACTTTGTTCAATACTTTAAAGTTCGAAAGAATGAGAATAGCAGTGATCGCCCATGACGGGAAAAAGGCCGAGATGGTGGGCTTCTTACGCGATATGCTCACCCAATTTCAACGCGATGATATTGAGTTGGTGGCCACAGGAACTACAGGTACCCATGTGGAGAAAGCCGGACTGAAAGTGCATCGGTTTTTGAGCGGACCGCTGGGCGGGGATGCCCAAATTGCAGCGGAAGTAGCCGAAGGGAAAATTCAAGCAGTATTCTTCTTCCGAGATCCACTTGACAAGCACCCGCACGAACCCGATATCGCCATGCTCATGCGCCTGTGCGATGTACATGATGTGCCGCTGGCTACCAATCCTGCCACTGCACGCTTGGTTTTTGCCGGCATTTTGAAGCAGTGAAATGGAACCCTATAAACCGATTGCCTGCGCACTTTACGACCAATTAGAGCTCTTGGCTTTGAGAAAACAGAAAGTGCGACTGACGTTGGATAATAGCGAGGAGCTGGAATTGGTGATCCGAGACCTACAACAAGCCAATGGTGCCGAGTGGCTCATCAGCCATGAATCTGATCCTATTCGCTTAGATCAGATCGCCTCTATCTCACCGAAGGAGGAGTAATTATTTTCTGCATAAAAGTGCTATAAGTTTGCAAATCAAATGAATTGATACGCTCATTTTTGATATATGTCATAGGTTGTGTGCTGGTGTTTGTAGACTTTTATGGCCTAATTGAACGCCATGAAACTGGATGATGAACGCGTAAATGAACACTTGGCCGAGCAGTTGAAGTGGAGCGAAAAGCAGAAAAACGACAGTGTTGATGACGAAGTGAGCGATATTATTCGGAAGTCCAACACTTCTATAGGACTCTTCATCAGTGCGGTTTTGCTTGTAGTGGTGCTGTTGGTTTTGTGGTTCCTGAGAGATAGCATCTGGCCCAATCGCTTTGTGCCTTGATTCACTTGGATAAACAATCCCGGGAAGCCGACTTATTGTACCGCTCAAAGAATGTTTCGCTTCCTTCTTTTGTCTTTTAAAAGAGCATGACCTGCTCCAACAAACGGTCATAAGCTTTGATTTCTAGATCAAACATCATGAACTTGGGAAAAAAGAATTGGCTATCCGTCTAGAACAACCCGTCCAAGGGAAGTGCCTTCCGCATTGCGGGCAGAAAAAGTATTCAGTTCTTCAGGTATCATCATCTCTGTGGGATCGATTGAAATGGACTACGACCTTGAGATTCACCAGGTGATGAATCCCCTTTAGGAACTATCCACCCCATGAAGTAGAAAACCACCTTCCGGCCTTACCTTAGCTACATCGCTCCAAATCCTTTTCCATGA
>CAZDPF010000021.1:0-8487 GCA_964507215.1 uncultured Chryseobacterium sp.
GGAACCGACAGTGTAAAGTGCTGGGAAAACACCCAGATCTACTACCAGATGTATAAGTCTAAGCAGTACGCATCAGCCTATGAGAGCTGGAAATATGTGTATGACAACTGTCCGGCTGCCTACAAGAACACCTTCATTTTCGCGCCCAATATTATTGAAGCCAAACTGAAGGAAGCGAACGATCCGGCAATCACCAAAATGCTGGAAGACCTCTTGATTGAGAGCTACGACAAGCGCTTGGAGTACTTCCCTGGTAATGAAGACTACGTTTACGGCAACAAAGGCCTTGACCTCATGAAGTATCGCAAAGACGATCCACAGGCGGCTTACGATGCCTTCATGAAAGCGTATGAAGCAGACCCCAACGATTTGCCAGCGGCTGTTTTGAATGGCATCTTTATCTCTGGTGCGCGTTTGTACAACGACAAGCTGTTTACCATTGAGAATGTTTTTGAAACCTATAACCTGGTTTCAGAAGCCATCGAGCGCACTACCAACGCCATTTACGTGAAGCAAGAGGAGTATGCCAAAAAGGTAGAGAGCGGTGCTGAACTAGATGCCAAAGAACAAAAAGATACCGCCGCACTCGGTCGGGAGTTGTACCGCTTTGATGTGGTAAATGGCAACGTAGAAAAAACCTTGGCTCCTATTGCCACTTGCGACAAACTGCAATTGCTCTACAACCAAGAAACGGTTGAGCAGAACATCAACAATGCCGAGTGGCTGCGCAGAGCATCAAAGATGTTGTCTAAAGAGCGTAGAAACGAAGAAGGCGAAATGGAAGATTGTACTGACTTGCCCATCTTCTTTGTGATTGCAGAACAGAACTACAAGCTCGAACCCAGTCCGGTTTCTGCGCGTGCAGTAGGCAAATTGGCCTGGAGCCGCAAAGACTACAGCAAGGCCGTTCAGTATTTCACTGAAGCCGCTGAGTTAGAAGTTGACCCAAACAAAAAGGCCGATGACTATTTGAAGGTGTGTATCAGCCACCAAAAGATGGGCAATATGTCTTCTGCCAAAACCTTCGCGCTGAAGGCTGCTTCCCTCAAAAAGAAATGGGGCGACCCTTATGTGATTCTGGCCACCCTCTATGGAGGTGCAGAAGGTGCCTGGGGATCGAATGTGGTGGAAAAGAAAGCGGTGTATTGGGCGGCTATTGACAAGTTGAACTATGCCAAGAGCATTGATGCGGAAGTAAGCAACAAGGCGAACAAGTTGATCGCCGCTTATGAAAAGCAGATCCCTGACAAAAGTGTATCCTTCCAACTGAGTATTAAAGATGGAGATCGCATCTGCATCGGCAGTTGGATCAATGAATGTGTGACTGCCAAATTCTGAAAGCAGCATTTTCCATAGCTCCATTTTGCGGCATCCTCTTCTTGGGGATGTCGCTTTTTTTTGTAAGCTGCCAGAACAGCCAACAAGAAGTAGCGGCCTTTGAGCCGGAGGAAGATGCTCCGATGGAGCATCAGTACGGAGTTTTCCTCACCTATTCTGACTCTGCACGAAAAACCATGGAACTGCGTGCTCCTGAAGCCCAAAACTTCCCGCAGCTAGAAGAACCGCAACTGGAGTTTCCACAAGGCATTGATGTGCGCTTTTTTAACAAGGAAGAAGAGGAAGATTCACACCTGATGGCAGATTATGCCATCCGATACCCGAATAAAGGTATGTGGGAGGCCCGAGGAAATGTGCAGGTTACCAACCGAAAAGGAGAACGTCTAGATACCGAGTACATGGTTTGGGATGAGCGGGAAGAAATCATATATTCGGATGAATTCGTGAGAATTACAACGGGTAATCAGGTCATCATGGGCGAAGGCTTTAAGGCCGACCAGAACTTTGAGAAGTACGAGATAGAAAAAGTAACCGGTGAACTTTACGTAGAAGATGATCAAGATTCTCAGGGTTTTTGAATTTGTTTGGTTGGCCATTTCTCTCCTATCCATACTTAAAGTGTGGGAGTTGTGGGGAAAGGAAGGGCATGAGCAATTGCTCTACATCTTCACGGGATTTTCCGTTTTGGGGGTGATCATGTTTTTCTTCCGGAGGCGTATGCGCCTGAAAATGGAAGCGCGAAACAAAACGTCCAATTCCAATTAAGTGGTGAGCGGATACTTAGTTATTGTACTCACATTATTGCTTTCTGCCTTTTTCTCAGGCATGGAGATCGCCTTCCTCACCAGCAACAAGCTGCATATAGAGCTGGAAAGCAAAAAAGGCCATATTGCCTACCGCATTCTTTCGCTGTTCAATAAAAAGCCTGCGCGGTTTCTCTCTGCCTTATTGGTGGGCAACAATTTGGCCTTGGTCATTTTTGGCCTTTACATGCCCGAGTTGCTCTCCCCCATCACCCTCGGAATTCAAACCGACGGCCTGAAGCTATTGGTAGAAACCTTATTGTCTACGGTCATCATCTTATTCTTGGCCGAGTTTCTTCCCAAGAGTTTCTTTGGCGTAAATGCCGATAGGCTCAGTGCGGTGTTCGCCCTGCCAGCCTATCTTTTTTATGGCTTGTTCTACCCCATTGTGAGTTTGGTGATGTTGATCTCCAATGCTTTAATCCGGTTGTTGTTCAAAGACAAGGCTGAAGAGAATGAGTTGGCTTTTGGACGAATAGACCTCGACCATTACATCAGAGAGCGAACAGAAAACAATTCGTCTGATCAGGAGGTGGATGCAGAAGTGCAGATCTTTCGCAATGCGCTGGAGTTCTCAGACCGGAAGGCAAGAGAATTTATGATTCCTCGAACGGAGGTCGTTTCCATTGATGAAACAGCCGATATGTCCAGTCTTCGCGATGAATTTATTGAATCCGGACTGAGTAAAATCTTGATTCACCAAGGAAGCGTAGATCGCATTCTAGGGTATGTTCATTCCTATGAACTCTTTAGCAATCCCACCGAGTTCCGCTCCATTCTGCGCCCACTTTCCTTCATTCCGGAAAGTATGACCGCTGATGACATTCTGAAGTTGCTCATCAAAGAGCGAAGAAGTATCGCCGTGGTACTAGATGAATTTGGAGGCACCGCAGGATTGGTCACTATTGAAGATGTGGTGGAAGAGCTCTTTGGAGAGATCGATGATGAGCACGACTTGGAAGAACTCACAGAAAAAGTTATTGATGATGGCGAATACCTGTTTTCTGCCCGATTGGAAATTGACGATTTGAATGAAAAATACCCCTTGGAGTTAACCGAAAGCGAGAACTATCATACGCTTGGCGGTTGGGTACTGCATCATTTGGGGAGTATTCCTGAAAAAGGAGAACGCTTTGTAATTGATAATTTCACCGTAGTCATCACCCGCGCGAGTGCGACCCGGGTGGAAGAGCTGCGAATGAAACGACTTGATCCGGAGGTTTAAACAAGCAGATTCCCAAGGATATCTGTGGCCTTGTCGATTTCTTCATCGCTGATTACCAAGGGAGGAGAAATTCTAAAGGCCTGATCGTTGAACAAGAACCAATCGATCAACAAGCCTTGATTCCAGGCCTTACCCACATTGTTCCACATTCTTTGGGCGTCACCCAAATGCAGGGCGAGCATGGCACCGCTGCCGGTAATATGGCTATTGGGAATGTGCGCCAATTGCGCCCGAAAGCGCGCTTCAATCTCTTGTGCCCTATTCTTCGGGATCTCCTCTTGCCAAAGCTGCAAAGCGGCCAATGAAGCGGCACAGCTCACGGGATGTCCGCCAAAAGTGGTAATATGACCAAGCACTGGGTTTTCTGTAAAGTGCTGCATCAAGGCTTTCGAAGTGGCCATAGCGCCCAAGGGCATGCCACCGCCCATTCCCTTGGCCATGCAGATCATATCAGGCACAAGTCCGGCCGATTGAAAAGCAAACAAGGGGCCGGTTCTGCCATAACCCGTTTGGATTTCGTCAAAAATCAAGAGTGTTTGGGTTTGCGCGCAGCGCTTTTTAAGCGCTTTTAAAAATTCAATATCGGCAGGAAGATATCCAGCTTCCGCTTGAATGACCTCAACAATCACGGCTGCATGCCTGCAGCTAATCTCATTCAGCGCATCTATATCATTGAAAGGCAGATGGGCAACACCCGGAACCAGAGGCAGATATCCATTGCTGAATTGCTGGGAACCCATTAGGCTCAAGGCGCCGTGCGTACTTCCGTGGTAGGCTTGGTTAAACGCTACCAATTCGAATCTACCGGTGGCCCGCTTGGCTAGCTTAATAGCCGCTTCTATGGCCTCGCTCCCTGAATTGACAAAGTATACCTGCTCGAATCCCTCGCCCAAGGCTTCCGTTAAAGCACGGGCCAGTTGAACCTGCGGAGATTGAATATGCTCGCCATAGACCATGGTGTGCATATACTTCCCGGCTTGATCTTGCACCGCTTGCACTATGCGCGGATGGCTATGGCCCATATTGGCCACTGAAATACCAGAAATCAGATCAAGATAGGATTTCCCCTGTTGGTCTATGATGGTACAGCCTTTGGCTGAGGCCACCTCGATGCCCATAGGTTCAAGACTGGTTTGTCCGATATGGGTTCTGAAGAGTTGATGGAGTTCACTTCCGCGCACGATGCAAATATCACTCTCGGCGCATTTTCCGCTTGTGCAATTCTTCCAGCACCCTTCGTTGGAATTCCAACTCCGCACCATAAAGAGCTGCCACCTTTTCAAGAGAAAGAATCTTCTTGAACGATTCGTGATACTTGCGTTTCAGTTCTATGCTCTTCTCTTCGAGGGTGAAACTCTTTTGGATATTGGCTTCCATCTGGGCTTCAGAAAGATCACCCTCTTTTACTTCCACCATGAGGGCGCGCCGCTCTTCTTGCAACTCGCGCATTTGCTTGTGAAACGCATTGTGCACCGGCCAAAAGCGTTCGGCCTCCTCGCTGCTTAAATCCAGCTGCTCTGTAATGAAAGCCACGCGCAAGGCCCTGATCTTATCATTGTCAGGCATGCCCATTTCTCCGGGTTGTGCCCAGATGCTTTTCATCATGAGCATTGCCAAAAGAAAAAGCCATCGATTTACTCTAGCCATAGCAGTATGTCTTTATCGTTGTTTAACCAGTTTTCCAAACTCTCTTCATCGAGCTCCAGCGCCACCATACCTTCCAACTCATCGCTGTAGGCTTCTGCATAGTCATAGATAGCTGCGGCATCTAGTTCGTACTGCAGTCTTTCCGGAGCAATTTCATCCAAAACAGCCCAATCTACCTCGGTCTCTTTGGTGGAAACAGAGGATATTCCAATCCAAACAAGGGCGGCCAAACTGGCTGCAGCCATCAGCGGAACCCACCAATTGACGACAGACGCTGCCTGACTATTACGCTGCTGTGGCTCGGATGCCGCCGGTGTACTAATGGCCTTCAACTTGCTCAGCAGTGCTTCGTTGGTAGGAGGCAAACGATCAGCGGGATCACGGGTGATTGCGTGTCCGTAGGTTTGCTCCCACCGCGCTTTTAAAGAATGAATATCGTTGTCTTCCGTTTTCATGATACAATGGTTTGACGCATATCAGGCCCAAAGGTTTAAGTCATCCGTTTTAAAGATTCTTCAATCTTCTTTCGCGCGTGGTGAAATGAAGCCTTCAAACTGCCTACGCTGAGTTGGAGTATTTCTGCTATTTCTTCGTAGCTCATTTCTTCATAGTAGCGCAATTCAAAAACTTGTCGCTGACGGTCTGGTAGGCCCTCCAATGCTTGGTGTAATAAGCCTTCTATTTCACTTCCTGACCATTCTTTTCCCGCAGCTCGTCCTTCTTCATGATGCGCTTCGAAATCAACCAACTTGAATCGTTGACTGCTCCTGAGAAAGCCCATGCTTTCATTATAGGCGATACGGAAGCACCAACTGCGCACTTGTGCATCTCCACGAAATTCTGGCAGTCCCTTCCAGATTTTGATAAAAGTGTTTTGCAGCACGTCCTCGGCAAACTGTTCATCGCGAACCCAGCGTTGAATAGCCCGCAAAAGAAAGCGGCTATCCTCGTCTACCAGACGATGGAAAGCCGCTTCCAGCTGCCCCTTTTTAATAAGGGCCTCTATACTTGTTGAATGGTGCTGCACATGATTTTAGACTGCAGTTCTGCCCGAAGGTTTAAACCGTCTTTCGTTGAAGTACACGAAGGGCCGCCTGATGAATATGCGCTGCGCTCAGACCGTATTTCTCCAATAGCTCTTCGGGTTTTCCACTCTCGCCAAAACTGTCGTTTACGGCTACCAATTCTTGCGGTGCAGGATGTTGGGTAACCAGTAGCTGTGCTATTAACTCGCCCAAACCGCCATAGCGTTGGTGTTCTTCGGCCGTTACCACACAACCCGTCTTGCGCACCGATGCCAGCACCGTGGCCTCGTCCAATGGCTTGATGGTATGTACGTTGATCACCTCCGCCGAAATGCCTTCTTTGTCTAAGGCTTCCGCCGCTTCCAATGCCTTCCACACCATGTGCCCGGTAGCCACTAGGGTTACATCGGTGCCTTCGGCCAAAAGCAATGCCTTGCCAATCTCCAATGGCTGGTCTGCTGCTGTGAAGTTCGGAACCTTCGGCCTGCCAAAACGCAGGTATACCGGCCCCTCCCAATCGGCAATGGCCAAGGTGGCTGCTTTGGTTTGGTTGTAATCGCACGGATTGATCACCGTCATGCCGGGCAACATCCGCATCAAACCAATGTCTTCCAATATCTGGTGCGTAGCGCCATCTTCTCCCAAGGTCAAGCCTGCGTGGGATGCACAGATCTTCACATTCTTACCAGAGTAGGCAATTGATTGGCGAATCTGATCGTACACCCTGCCCGTAGAAAAATTGGCAAAAGTGCCGGTGAAAGGAATCTTCCCCCCAATGGTGAGTCCGGCAGCAATGCCCATCATATTGGCTTCTGCTATGCCCACCTGGAAAAAACGCTCAGGGAAGGCATCGCGGAAGGCATCCATCTTCAGTGAGCCCGTAAGGTCTGCGCAGAGCGCTACTACTTCTTCTCTCGTTTGGCCCAGTTCCAAAAGCCCCGCGCCAAATCCAGAACGCGTGTCTTTGCTGCCTTGGTTTTCAAATCCTTTCATGCTTACTTGAGTTTGACAATTACACTGCTGCCAGAACTGATCGAAAAGTTCTCGCTTACGCTGTATAAAGTGTTTTGTGCGCTTTTGGGTCGGAAGATAATGGTGTATTGGCCCGGTTGTAAATCAAGGCCAAAGCGCTTTTGTTCGGGATCTATATCTGTGACCCAAATCAGTTCATTTCCATCTTGTTGAAAAATGCTGCCATATCCCGGACTGCTGGCGTGGAAAGTGGCTTTCCCCGGAGGAGGAATGGTGATGGTGGTGGTTTTTACTTGGTCTACGCGCACCGTTTGAACGTATCTCGGCAAGGTGAGGATTTCCACCTCATAATCGCCTACCAAATATTTCTGCTGGCTATTGAGCGCTTGTACATGCAAAGTGTTTTTCTTCCCTGCTTCACGAATCACACAATCTATGGGTTGCACACCTCTGGCACCGGGTTGTTTGATTTCAAGTGTTCCACGCGGGGCACTCAGACCAATATGATTGTGTCTGCCTGCCACCAGACTCACGCTGTCTAAGCTCACGGGCGGAATGGTGTGAACTACCAAACGATAATTGACCAGAGGATCGAGTACCAAGGTGTCTGGTTGACCTGCAAAATTCATGGTATGTACAAAGTTGTAGGCCACTTTACCAGAAGTTCGGTTGTAGAAGGTCATGGCCACATCTGTTTCCGTTGCACGGTTTTGCAGATCCATCAGGTTTACCTGGGCAGTGGTATTGTCAAGGGCTTGGCTAATGACCACATCCAACACCTTTCTGAAAGTTTTTTCATCGGTAGCATCAAAGAACTGACCTACACAGCCAAAAGTGTCTTTGAAATTTTGATCGAGGCCAATCCCAATAACGAATGGTTTGAGGGTTATTCCTTTCTTCTGCAACAGTCGGGAAGCGGCGCAGGGATCTTCATCGCAGGCTTCAATACCATCAGTAATCAACACAATGATGTTCCTACAGTTGTCGCAGGTTGGGAAGTCGGTGGCCGCGCGCATCAATGAACGGGCAATAGGCGTAGTGCCTTTGGGTTGAAGTGAGCGAAGTGTTTGTTTGATTCGTGGGATGCTATTTTCAGAAAAGCCCACTTCCAGCTTCGTATCGTTGCAGTCTTGGGGAGGAACCGGTTTCTGATGACCATAGACCCGGAGAGCAAGTTGAAAGGGTTTGTCTTCTATTTGCGATAGAGAGTCGAGCATCTGGCTCATGAGGCGTTGGGCCACCTCTATCTTGGTTCCACTTTGCCAACGGCCATACATGCTTTTAGAGGCATCAAATACAAAGAGGATGCGCGTAGTAGGTGGAGGCGGTAAATCAGGTTCTAGCTGGGCTTGAAGAGCACCGCAGAAGACAATCAGGAAAAGTGTGAGAAAGAGTTGCTTCATGCGTAGTCGCCGAGGGTTTCCGGCAGCTGCTGGAGCGCGCGCGCCAATTGCTCATCAATGGGAGCAATTCCGTG
>CAZDPF010000021.1:8497-23026 GCA_964507215.1 uncultured Chryseobacterium sp.
AGCACTGATGGCTGTTGGACGGGGGCCCATTCATGGGTTCCTTCCATAAAATCAACCCCTGCGCCCATGGCGGTATGCATCACAATAAGCACCGGTTGCCCTTGGCCGCTCAAACCAACGGCTTGATTGAGTCCGTTGACTACTGTTTGCATATCGTTCCCTTGATCAATCTCCATCACTTGCCACCCAAAGCTTGCAAACTTGTTGCCAATATCGCCCAGGGGCAACACATCCTTGGTAGCGCCATCAATCTGCTGACCATTGGCATCTATGGTAGCAATCAGGTTGTCTACCTTCTTAGCGCCTGCGTACATGGCTGCCTCCCAAATCTGGCCTTCTTGCAATTCCCCATCGCCATGAAGACTAAAAACCATGTGCTTATCGCCATTCAACTTCTTGCTCAAGGCGGCTCCAATGGCTACTGATAACCCTTGGCCCAATGAACCTGAAGCAATACGCACACCAGGCAGCCCTTCATGGGTGGTGGGATGGCCTTGCAAGCGAGAATTGAGTGCACGGAAGCTGTTGAGTTCGGCCACAGGAAAATGCCCGGAACGCGCCAACACGCTGTAGTACACCGGAGAGATATGGCCGTTGGAAAGAAAAAAGAGATCTTCATTTTTTCCATCCAATTGGAAGGGATTTGCAGAGTAGCGCAGCTGGTGAAAGTACAGGGCGGTGAAAAATTCTACGCATCCCAAAGAGCCCCCGGGATGACCTGATTGCACTTTGTGAACCATTCTCACGATGTCTCTTCTTACCTGACTGGCAATATTCTGCAGTTCCTGAACTTCCATTGGCTTATGGGCTGAAATACGAAAGGACAAAGGTACATTGGGCGCTTAGGTTTTGCCCACCTGCGCATTTGGGTAATTCACTATTTTCTCACCATTAAATCAGCAGGAATCCGCTTAATTTTCGTCCATGGAATTTGCCTTCACCCCAGATCTATTGGTGGCCTTTTTGACTCTCTGTTTTCTAGAGATCATTTTGGGCATTGACAACATCATCTTCATTTCCTTGCTCACCAACAAATTGCCTGAAGAACGCAGGGCTTCGGCTCGAACGGCAGGAATCGGACTGGCGCTCTTGTTTCGGGTGGCCATGTTGTTGGGGATTACCTGGATTATTGGATTGACAAAACCGCTCTTCACCGTAATGGAGCACGGGGTAACAGGAAGAGATTTGGTGCTCTTTGCGGGCGGCATATTTCTCATTTGGAAAAGTACCTCCGAGATTCACCACAAAGTAGCGGGAGACCAAGGAAATCACGGCCCCAAGCAAGCGGCCAAGAGCTTCATGGCGGCCATTATTCAGATAGGGTTGATTGATATTGTTTTCTCTTTTGACTCTATCCTAACCGCCATTGGGATGACCGAGAACCTGCCCATTATGATTGCGGCGGTTATTGTTTCCTTGGTGGTGATGCTCTTATTTGCAGGAAGAATTTCTTCCTTCATAGAGAAGTATCCAACGCTTCAGATTTTGGCCTTGAGCTTCCTCATTCTCATTGGTACTGTTTTGATCGCTGATGGCGCTGGATTTCATGTGCCGAAAGGCTATATCTACTTCGCTGTAGCTTTCTCGCTCGGTGTTGAACTGCTGAATCTCCGCATGCGGAAGCCTAAGGCGCTCGAATAGTTGGCCTGCATTTTTTCAGTGTTTGTCGTGTGACTTCTGTTGCGCAAGCCCCAGCGGCATGGACTTACTTTTGTGCTCCAAAATTTACCGCCCTTCCTTATCGGGAGGGCTTCCTCAGGAAAAATGCGCAATGAGTAGCTATAAAGACCTTGTTTCCGGAGACACCCCTGTACTGGTAGACTTCAGTGCTGAATGGTGTCAACCCTGTCAAATGCTGAAGCCCATTTTAAAAGAAGTGGCTTCCGCCATGGGAGAGAAAGTGAAAATTATCAAGATTGACGTGGATAAGAATCCGCAACTCGCCGGGCAATTGGGCATTCAAGGGGTTCCTACCATGATCTTGTATAAAAACGGAGCCAGTGTTTGGCGCCAATCAGGCGTTATGCCGGCACATCAGCTGATGGCAGTGATTGAGTCACACAGTTGAGGAAGGTTTTCGAAAAACCATCCCCTTCTTACCGAAGTACCAGGCCGTTAACAAGCTGAGAAAAAGTCCAATAGGAAAAATCTCCAACAAGGTGAACAAGAACATATACACCGGTTGCCGATACATTTCCATCATCTGATCCATCTCCGTTTTTTTGGCTTCTAGCGCATCGGCATTTAAGCCTTGTGCCTCCCATTGCGCTTCCATGTATTGTTGATAATGGGCTTCGAAATTGATATCGGCAGTATGGTAGAAAATCATCCAGCCCACGGTGTAGAAGAGCGACATCAGCAAACTCATGCCCAAGCCTACTTGAAATTGCTCTTTGAATGAGAGGGCTATTCCATTGAGAAATGCCTTACGCATGCCAGCTATGATAATCGCACAGCCTACTAGCATAAAGCCATAACCATATAACTGCCCCTTCTCCATGTCTACACTATCTCGCATGGTCCAGGTTCCAATGAGTAAAGCAGCGGTTACAATGATGCCAGCCACCATACCGTAAAGCCCAATTATTCGTTTCATGAGTAGAAAGATTGATGGATGGTAAGGTCGTAATTATGACCTTTGGAAAATCAGCGTGCCTACTCCTTTCAAACCCAAGCCGCACTGAGGTGTTAAGAAGTACTCATACGAACGAGTGAATAAACGGTTCTATTCAATTTTATGGACCCTGGTGTTGGGGCTCCTTCCTTTTTTGGGGAAGGCCCAGTTTTACTATGGCCTGCACCAAGAATATGGCAAGAATCGGGTAGAATTCAATGAGTTCGAATGGAAGTATTATCGGTTTGAGAAAATTGACATTTACTTCTATAAGTCCAGCGAAGAAATAGCTCGTCAGGCTGCGCACATGGCCCATGAGAATTTACGCGAGCTAGAGCGATTGCTGGATGCGCCCATCAATGATCGGATGCACATCATTGTGTTCAACAATCTTTCTGAACTCAAACAGAGCAATTTGATTGCTTCTGATGAAGATGCGTATAACACGGGCGGGGTGACCCACATTGCCGGCAACAAAATGTTTCTCTACTTCGATGGAACCTATGCCGGCTTGGAAGGGCAGATGCGTTCTGGCATGGCCGAAATGGTGATCAACAACCTGATCTACGGAAACTTTGCACAGAGTTTCAAGAATTCTACCCTCTTAAATTTTCCGGAGTGGTATTTCGAAGGATTGATCTCCTATCTCTCGGGTCCCTTGGCGCCAGGTGAGGAAGCCCTGCTCATGGATGGGTTTGTGCGGAACAGATTCAAGCGCTTCAATGTGCTTGCCGGTACTGAAGCGCGCGTAGCCGGACATAGCATTTGGCATTTTGTAGCAGAAACGTATGGCCGAAAGGTGATCAGGAATATCTTGTTCATGGCCGTGGTGAACCGAAATGTAGATGAGGGTTTCATCAATATTCTGGGCACTCCTTTGAAAGATATCTTGGTGGGATGGAATAGCTACTACCGAGGGCTTTACGCCCTTGAAGGCGACCGAGATCCTTTCGAAGATTTGCCGGGAGAGCGCCTTTTCAACGCCCGAAAAGATGAGCGCATTACCCATCTGGCCATCGACAATAGTGGAAGAAAAGCCGCTTTTGTGGTCAATAGGCAAGGAAAGTACCGCCTCAGAATCATCGACTTAGAAAAAGGATCTCCACACACCATCCATCGAGGAGGGTACCGCATACCCCAAAATGCTGACTATTCATTTCCCATTCCGGCTTGGCATCCCAACGGACGAATTTTGGCTTTCCTCACAGAAGAAAAAGGCTTTCTCTGGCTGAATTTTTACGACGCAGAAAAGAAAAAGACTGAAACCAAAGAGTTCTTCAAGTTTGACAAAGTACTGAGCATGCAGTACAGTCCGGATGGCAAACAACTGCTCATGTCTGCGGTGAAAGACGGACAATCAGACATTTACCTATACACTATTTTGAGTACCGCCATCGACCCGATCACCCAAGACATTTATGATGATCTTAACCCGGTTTTCGTTCAAGGAAACAAGCGTATTCTGTTTCGCTCCAATCGACCGGATGACACCTTGCGTGTGACCCCAAAAGACAGCAAACCTTCTTCTTCGTCTTATTACGATCTCTTTATTGCCAACCGAAGTGGAAAGAACCAAGATATTCTATGGCGCATTTCTCAAACCCCACGCCTCAGCGAAGACGGCCTCAACACTTATGGCAACGCCCGTTTTACCTATGTGAGTAAACGCGATGGCTTTAGAAACACCTATATGGTGGAGATCGACTCTAGCATTGCCTTTGTAGATACGGCCATTCACTACGATTACCATTTTAACAAATACCAACTCACTGAGCGCAAGCATCATGTGCTCTTGCAGGCGGTTAATGGAAAAGCTTCACAAGCTTTGAGCACTTACTATGTGGATGGCCGGGAACAGCTCAGAGTAAATCCGCTTGATCCTGAAGGTGTTCAATCACTGATGGAGGAAGCCCGTGATCAAGGCGCTATTGAAGAGGAAAGACCTAAGGCCCTTAAAAAACTGGCTTTCGAAGTGCTCCCTGCTGGCAATGGCCGACCGGAAGGTGCTTTTGACATTACCAATTATCACTTTGATCCATCCCTTACCGGTGGAAGAACCCGAAGTAGGCAAAAGCCGGATGTTGATCAGGTTCCTTCGAACAATGTTGTTTTACCCTTTCCTGCACGCTCTGCCAATACAGACAGCTTAACGATTCCGGTGGCCAGAAACTACTTCACCAGCCTTTACCAAGACGAGTTTACTACCCAGATCGATAACATTTTCGCCAATCCACAATACCAGCTCTACCTCGGTCAGCCCAGTCCCACCCTGTTCAATCCGGGCTTTAATATGCTCTTTAAAGTTGGTGTGGTCGACTTGTTCAACAACTACCGCATGGTGGCCGGCATACGAACAGATTTCCAGCCTGTACCTGGCTTATCGCTCAGTCCTAACTCGGAGATTTTTGTGGGCCTAGTGGATGACCATAAGCGATTGAACCAGTCAGTGGTACTTTACCGGCAGAGCAAGCTAGGAGACACCCGCGCAGACTTAGGTCTTCCTAATTCCTTTTTGTTTAGAACCTTGGTACACGAAGCGCGATATACGGTTCGCTGGCCATTTTCTCCGGTTAGTGCGGTGGAAGTCTCAGGCGCATGGCGCAATGACCGCTTGATCATTATGAGTGTGGATGGCTTTAGTGCGCGTCAACCTGCCACTACGGAAGACCGAGGGGTGCTGAGAGCTTCTTACATCTACGACAATAGCCGTAAGCTAGGACTGAATCTATACGACGGCTGGCGCTTTAAAGCTTTTACCGAATACTACCGAAACTTCAGCACTCCGAATACGGGCCTGCATACCCTGGGATTTGACCTCAGACATTACCTCCCACTGCACCGCACCTTTATATGGGCCAATCGATTGGCCTTTGGAACTTCGTTCGGACAAGAGAAGTTGGTGCACTTCATGGGGGGCGTTGACAATGAATTCAGTCCGCGATTTGATTACGAAACGCCCGTTGCCCAAGATGAGAATTACATCTACCAGACGGTAGTGACCAATATGCGGGGTTTTGTGCAAAACATTCGCAATGGCAACAGCTTTGCAGTTCTCAATTCTGAACTGCGGTTTCCTGTCTTCAAATACATTCTCAATCGCCCAATCCGCAACGATTTCATTGCCAATTTTCAGGTGGTGGGCTTTGCCGATGTAGGAACTGCGTGGAATGGTCCTCATCCGTGGTCGCCTGAAAATGCCCTGAATAATCTGATTGTTTCAAAGCCGCCATCGCTCACTATCACTGTTGATCGCCAAAAAGATCCGCTTGTTTATGGTACGGGTTTAGGCCTGAGAACTCGTCTATTGGGCTACTTCATCCGGGGTGATTGGGCATGGGGAATTGAAGATGGACAGATTCTCCCGAATGTGTTCTATTTCAGCCTAAGCACCGACTTCTAGCACTCGCTACTTTTTCTTTTTCAATTGCGCTTTCTCCCATTCATGAATGACCTCTTTTCGGCCAATGGTTTGGGTGATGAAATCTTTGTTCAGATCAAGTCCACGAGCGGGAGAATACTCACGACCATAGAAGATAATTTGGAGATGAAGCTTGTTCCATAGAGCTTCTGGAAAAAGCTTTTTGGCGTCTTTCTCTGTTTGCTCAACACTTTTACCATTGCTCAAACCCCATCGGTACATCAAACGGTGAATATGGGTATCTACCGGAAAAGCAGGATGTCCAAAAGCCTGACTCATGACCACAGAGGCTGTTTTATGTCCAACCGATGGCAGTGCTTCCAATGCCTCGAAGCTTTCCGGTACTTGGCCATTGTGTTCTTCTAGAATGATTTGCGATAGCCGATGAATCCCATTGGATTTCATGGGGGTTAGTCCGCAAGGTCGAATGATACTGGCAATTTGCTCTACGCTTAAGGCTGCCATGTCTTTCGGATTGTCTGCAAGGGCAAACAAATGCGGAGTAACCTCGTTCACCCGCTTATCTGTACACTGGGCAGAGAGTACCACGGCCACCAATAGGGTGAACGGACTGTAGTGATCGAGCGGAATGGGCACTTCAGGGTAAAGCCTTTCGAGTGCTTCAACAACAAATGCCGCCTTTTCTTTTTTGGTCATAGGAATAAAAAAGGGGACACATAGTCCCCTGGAAAAAGTGTGTTCAGATTGCTAATGCGCTTCAGTCTCTCCTGCTTGCAGAGGTACATTCTGCGGAACAAAATCATTCTCCATCCCGGGTTTGCTATAGTCGTACGCCCAGCGATGTACCTCAGGAAGTGCTCCAGGCCAGTTGCCATGAATATGTTCTACAGGAGCCGTCCATTCCAAGGTATTTGATTTCCATGGGTTCTGTTCTGAACGTCTTCCACGGAACATACTGTAGAAGAAATTGAAGAAGAAAATGACCTGGGCGATGGCACCAAGAATGGCAAAGTTGCTCACCAGCACGTTGATATCGGCCAAATCATCAAACATTGGGAAAGAGGTATTGGTGTAGTATCTACGTGGAAGACCAGCCATTCCCAAGAAGTGCATGGGGAAGAATACCCCATAGGCGCTGATGAAGGTGAGCCAGAAATGCCAGTAACCCAAAGTCTTGTTCAACCGTCTTCCCCACATTCTTGGGAACCAGTGATAGATACCTGCGAACATGCCGAAGATGGCTGACAATCCCATTACAATATGGAAGTGGGCTACCACAAAATAGGTGTCATGCACATTGATATCCAAGGCAGAGTCACCTAAGATGATCCCTGTTAATCCTCCAGTGATAAAGGTGCTTACCAAAGCTATGGAGAACATCATGGCCGGGGTGAACCGGATGTTGCCTTTCCACAAGGTGGTAATGTAGTTGAATGCTTTTACGGCAGAAGGAATGGCAATCAAGAGGGTGGTAAAGGTGAATACCGAACCCAAGAATGGATTCATACCGGTAATGAACATGTGGTGACCCCACACAATAAAGCTCAGGAAAGCGATGGCCATGATAGACGCCACCATGGCCCGATAACCGAAGATGGGCTTTCTGGCATTGGTAGCGATTACTTCAGAAGTAATTCCCAAGGCAGGAAGTAAGATGATGTATACTTCAGGGTGTCCGAGGAACCAGAACAGGTGTTGGAACAAGACCGGGCTACCACCGGCGTGATCCAAAACTTGACCACCAATGAAGATATCACTCAAGTAGAAACTGGTGCCCATGCTTCGGTCAAACACCAGCAACAAGGCGGCTGACAGCAGTACGGGGAAAGAAAGCACACCGAGGATAGCGGTCACCATGAATGCCCAGATCGTCAAAGGCAGTCTGGTCATGCTCATGCCTTTGGTGCGTAGATTCAAGACCGTTACGATGTAATTCAAACCTCCGAGCAAAGAGCTCACAATGAAGAGCGTCATACTCACCAACCACAGCGTCATACCTGATCCTGAACCGGGAATAGCTTGTGGCAATGCACTCAGTGGAGGATATACCGTCCAGCCCGCAGAGGCTGGTCCGCCAGTGACAAATAATGAAATCACCATCACCACACTAGAGGCGAAGAAGAACCAATAGGACAGCATATTGATGAATCCTGAGGCCATATCGCGTGCGCCAATCTGCAATGGAATCAGCAAATTCGAGAATGTTCCGCTCAATCCTGCCGTTAGCACGAAGAACACCATGATGGTCCCGTGAATGGTCACCAAAGCGAGGTAGATATTCGGATCCATCACACCATCGGGGGCCCATTTGCCCAAGAAGGTCTCTAAGATGGGGAAGGGTTCTTCAGGCCATGCCAATTGCAGGCGGAACAAAATGGACATGAACATGCCAATAGTTCCCATCACCATACCGGTAATCAAGAACTGCTTGGCAATCATCTTGTGGTCCATGCTGAACACGTAAGTGTTCCAAAAAGTGGGTTCAGGATGGTCATGGTGATCATCATGGTGATGATCGTGCCCCGCTGCGTGGTGGAGCGCTTCTTCTTTCTGAACGTCGGTAGAATGTACTTCAGCCATAGTGCCTTTGGTGTCTTAAAGCGATTCTGCGAAGGTTTTTTGCCCCTTAAGCCAGTTTTCGAAGTCTTCTTCAGACTCCACCACTACCTTCATTTGCATGTTGTAGTGTGCCGATCCGCAGATCTTGTTACACAATAAAACGTAATCAAACTCATAGGGTTCTTCCCCTTTGGCCATTCGCAATTCATTAATGCCCATAACCTTCTCTACCACTTCAGGATCTTGACGCATCTCGGCGGTAGTGACGGTTGGCGTAAACTTAAATTGGGTAACCGCACCAGGCACACAGTTCATCTGAACGCGGAAATGGGGCAGAAAAGCAGAGTGAATGACGTCTTGAGCGCGGAATCTGAAGACAACCGGACGGTTTACAGGAAGGTGCATTTCGCCACCCACCACAATATCATCTAAGGAAGCCCCGTCGGTTTCGTCTACCCCGAGAATATTGACCCCTTCGATGTTACGCACATTGGCGTAACCCAGCTGGTTGTCTGTTCCTGCGTAACGGGCATTCCAGCCAAACTGCTTGGCATAAATCTCTACCACTAGCGGTTCTTCAGAGGGCTCTTCAAACATGATCTCATGCCAAGTGGAGAGTCCGTACAGAATCAAACCAGCCAAAACGATAGCCGGAATGGAGGTCCAGATCAGCTCCAACTTGTCGTTGTGGGAGATGAAATCTGCCTGTTTCTTTTTGCTTCCTCTGTATTTGAAAGCGAAGTAAAAGAGCAATGGTTGCGTGACAAAGAAGACCGCAATGATAACAATCATGGAGATGCTCATCAGGCGATCTACATCAACACCGTGGGCAGAGGCTGATTTTGGCAGCATCACATCCCAATAATCGATGGTCATCCATGTAAAGCCAATCAACATGGCCAGCATAAACAGCAGCATCAACCAGCCCTGTCTATCATTG
Organism: uncultured Chryseobacterium sp.; assembly: GCA_964507215.1. GTDB lineage: Bacteria > Bacteroidota > Bacteroidia > Flavobacteriales > Schleiferiaceae > RFXV01. Next base: position 17,990 of record CAZDPF010000021.1, read on the forward strand.
TCTTTGTCGGTAATTTCGTTCTCGTCTACGCCTTTGATTGCATTAGACAATTCAAAGATCCGAACGATCTGTCCGATGGCGACGGCGGCCAGTACGAGAGCGAGAATGGTGAGGAGTGTACTCATCAGTCAGAGGGCCAGATTAAATGTGATGCAATTTGCTTTCGTGAAGCATGGGGTGATTCTTGTGCAACAGAGGAGCTTTCTCCAAAGAGCGGAAAACCACTTGGATAAATACCCCCATATAAAAGGCGAAAATACCGATATCGATGAGCCCTAATGACCAATCTACACCTACAGAGCCTGGCATAATCATCACAAAGTGATCAAGCCAGTGACCGATGAGAATAATGGTGCCAGCAGTAAGCACAAAGTACTGGTTTCGCTTAGAGTCTCTACTCATCATGATGAGAATAGGGAACAGGAAGTTCAGCGCAAGCATGGTCAAGAACGGACCACGGTATTCCTCAAATCGAATCATGTAGTAAGTTACCTCTTCTGGGATATTGCTGTACCAAATGAGCATGTATTGAGAAAACCACAAATAGGTCCAAAAGATCGAGAAGGCAAACATAAACTTCCCTAAATCTTGTAAATGATTTTGGTTCAACTCAGGTAGGTAGCCGTTCATTTTCAAGTAAATGGCTACCAAAGTGATAACGGTAACAGCTGACACGAACATGCCCGCAAAGGTGTACCATCCAAAGAGGGTGCTGAACCAGTGAGTGTCAATGCTCATGATGAAGTCCCAAGCCATTGTAGAGCTGGTAACCGCGAAGAACACAATGAAGATTGCACTATTTCTGCGCGTCTTCTTCCAGATAGACCACGCTTCCTCGATGCTGCCCACTGCGTCACTCTTCAATGAAAGTGCACGAAGAGAACGAGCGGCCCATACCCAACCAACAAGATAAATAACGATGCGTGCAATGAAGAACGGACCATTCAAGAATCCTTCCTTTCCTGCAATTATCGCATCATAACTGTCGCTATCGGGGTCCATAATTCCAGGCGCCATCCAATGCCAGATATGATGAACATGCATCACACCCAACACGGCTAAAATGAGCATGACAATCAGCGGAATGGGCAAGAAGCTAGCAACGGCCTCCATAATGCGCAGACTGGTAGCGCTCCAGCCCGCCTGGGCAGCATACTGAACAGCCAAAAAGAACAAGGCGCCCAATGCAATGGCCATAAAGAAGAAGCTATTCACCAATAATCGACTCCAAGGTTTGTTGGCTGTCAAATGGTGATCACCATGGTCACCAGCATGTGCTTCTTCGCCATGATGAGCCGTGGCTTCGTGGGCATCGTGATCTGTTGCGCTGTCATGGCTGTCATGATTGGCCACGGCATGGGCATCATGGGTTGCTTCCTCATGATGTGCGCTACCTCCCATAAAATTCATTACCAGAGCGATCGCACCAATGACGATCAAAATCCAGCTGAACCTTTTTGCTTTGTTACTGAATTGAAACATCTTGTCAAGCTTCGGTTTGGTTGGCTGATTCGGCTACAGGAGCAGGAGACAATTGCTCTCTCAATTGCAGAACGTAATGCACAATTTTCCAGCGCTCGTCTTCTGTCAATTGAGAGGCATGCGATCCCATCAAGTTCTTGCCATGAGTGATTACATGATAGATGCTTCCCTCGGTAATATTGGGCAAACGATCTCTACTGTAGGCTGGAACACCTAGGAACTTCTCACGTTCCATTAAAATTCCGTTACCGTCACCTTTGGTCCCATGGCAATGGCTACAAAAGATATTGTAAAGCTCTTTTCCTTCAGCCATTAACTTCTCTCTGTCTACTTCTTGAAAATGGTAAGGTGATTTCAATGTAGCCAAGGCAGAATCATAGCCAGCCTGTGAATTGGGATAATCATAAGGCTTATACCCTCTGGGAATGGTTCCATCAGGAGGGGTTTGTGCCGATAGTCCGTTTTCGAAGATGAAACTTCCATCTTCATAAGTAGGACTTGGGTCATAGGTTTCAGAGGACGGCGAGCGGTACATATTGGGCATGTACTCGAGGGCCGTCTGGTCCTTGTCGCGGCATGAGGTGCTCACCAAAACACCTGTGCTCGCCACCAAAAGGATGAACAATGGGCTCTTCTTCATCTCGCTTGATTAATGCAGTTCTACTGCTCCAGTTTCCTTGAGCAATGTTTCGAGTTCGCTACGTTCTCCAAGAATCTCCACCTCCATCATGAACATATCATCTGTGGTACGCGGATCTGGATTCATGGCTTTGCGTCCTGGATAAAGACCGTTCCGCACAAAGAAGGTCCAAACCATCAAATGCGCAGCAAAAAACACGGTCAGCTCAAACATAATTGGAACGAAGGCAGGCATATTCTCTCCCCAAGTGAAGGAAGGCTTACCACCAATGTTTTGCGGCCAATCTACCACCATCATGTAGTAGGTCATGGCAATGGCTGTACTCAATCCCAATACTCCATACAGAAAGGCGGCAATTGCTATGCGAGTTTCCTTCAACCCCATGGCCTTGTCTAGGCCATGCACCGGGAAAGGAGTGAAAACCTCCGCAATCTTGTAGCCCTTGGCCCTTACAGCTTTAACGCTACTCATTAATACGTCATCGTCATCGAAAAGTGCGCGGATCACAGGCACTTCATGGTGGGGCTTCTCTACCAGAGCTTCCTCCGCACCCAAGGCAACATTAGTGGTGTCCATCTTCCGTATGGTGTTTCTTCTGGGACTCGCCAGAGGATTTGAGAATGGTCTTTAATTCAGCCTGTGCAATTACTGGGAAAGTTCTTGCGTACAAGAGGAAAAGCACAAAGAAGAATCCTATTGTTCCCAAGTAAATACCAATATCTACAAAGGTGGGAGAGAACATCGTCCAGCTTGAAGGCAGGTAATCTCTGTGCAAGCTTGTAACAATGATTACGAAGCGCTCGAACCACATTCCGATATTCACCACGATGGAGATAATAAAGGTGAACATGATGCTTGTTCGCAATTTCTTGAACCACATAAACTGTGGCGAGAATACGTTGCAAGTCATCATAGACCAGTAGGCCCACCAATAAGGACCCGTTGCGCGATTCAAGAAGGCATACTGTTCATACTCAACACCTGAATACCAAGCAATGAAAAGCTCAGTGATGTAAGCCACTCCTACTATAGAACCCGTAAGCATAATGATGATGTTCATCATCTCAATGTGCTGAATGGTGATGTAGTGTTCCATCTTGAACATCTTGCGCATGATGATCAGCAAGGTTTGCACCATGGCAAAGCCTGAGAAGATGGCACCTGCAACGAAGTAAGGAGGGAAAATAGTGGTGTGCCAGCCTGGGATTACAGAAGTGGCGAAGTCCATAGATACAATGGTGTGCACCGAAAGTACCAGCGGTGTTGCCAAACCTGCCAAAACCAAAGACACCTCTTCGAAACGCTGCCAGTGTTTGGCCTTACCACCCCAACCGAAGCTGAGTATACCGTAGACGTGTTTCTGTATTGGCTTGGTCACACGGTCGCGGAGCATGGCAAAGTCAGGAATCAATCCTACATACCAGAATACCAATGAAACCGAGAAATAGGTAGAAATCGCAAACACGTCCCACAGCAGCGGTGAATTAAAATTCACCCAAAGTGATCCGAACTGGTTGGGGATGGGGAATACGAAATAGGCCAACCAAATCCGGCCCATGTGAATTCCGGGGAACAGCGCCGCCTGAATAACGGAGAAGATGGTCATGGCCTCAGCCGAGCGGTTGATAGACATTCTCCATTTCTGACGGAATAGCAGGAGGATGGCAGAAATCAAGGTTCCTGCGTGGCCAATTCCTACCCACCAAACGAAGTTGGTGATATCCCAAGCCCAACCAACTGTTTTGTTGAGGCCCCAAGTACCAATACCGGTACCTATGGTGTACAAGATGTTGCCCACTCCCCAGAGGAACAACAAAAGCGCGATGCTGAAGGCGATCCACCAAGAGCGCGGAGGTGCTGTCTCAATGGGTCGGGCCACTTCCACTGTTACATCGTGGTAATTCTTGTCACCAAGAATTAGCGGCTCGCGTATGGGTGATTCGTAATGCATAACCTACCGTCCGTGTTTCGTCTTACGCTTTGTTTCTCACTTTGGTCTGATAGAATACAGAAGGCTGCGTGCCTACTTCATCTAGCAGATAATACATTCTGTCATTCTTCTTCAGAGCAGCAATCCTACTCTTCTTATCGTTGGCATCGCCAAAGGCAATGGCACCGGTTTCACAGGCTTGTGCACAAGCAGTGGTTATTTCACCATCAGCCACTGGGCGTCCGGCTTTCTTGGCTTCCAACTTACCATATTGGATGCGCTGTATACACATGCTGCACTTTTCCATTACCCCACGAGAACGTACAGTCACGTCAGGATTCAGGACCATCTTGCCTAAATCGTCATTCATGGAGTAATTCACGTCAAACTGATCTTGGTTCTCATGGTAGAGGAACCAATTGAAGCGACGCACCTTGTAAGGACAGTTATTCGCGCAATAGCGAGTTCCAATACAGCGGTTGTACGCCATGTGGTTCAAGCCTTCTGCACTATGGGAAGTAGCTGCTACCGGACAAACCGTTTCACATGGAGCGTGGTTACAGTGCTGGCACATCACCGGCTGGAACACCACCTCGGGTGCCTCTGACGGATCCTCCATGCGCTGGAATTTCTCTACCACGCCCAAATCTTCGGCCTCTGCGCGGGCCTCGGTCATATCGCTTGAATAGTAGCGGTCAATACGCAGCCAGTGCATATCGCGGCTTCTGCGAATTTCTTCTTTCCCTACAACAGGTACATTGTTCTCCGCATGGCAAGCGATTACACATGCCCCACAACCGATACACTTATTGAGGTCAATGGAGAGATTCCAAAAATGACCCGTTTCGTGGTCAAAATCTTCCCAAAGATTGGCTTCGTTGGCCGCCATTGGGCCTTTGTGGGTGACAAACTCCGGACGATTATTCCATCCTCCTGCCCCTTTTGCCGGCTCGTTCAAGAAGGTTTCTAGATTCACCTCCTTCAC
>CAZDPF010000022.1:0-10639 GCA_964507215.1 uncultured Chryseobacterium sp.
TAGTCTTTGAGTTGGTAGTAAACGGTAAAGAGTGTTTTGTAGAGTTGCGCGCGCAGAGTCTTCTTCATCAATAAAAAGTCGAACTGCTTGTTTGAGCGGCTTAACGGCCTGCTGAGCCTGTTCAGCCATGAGCGACACAATGCCCAAATTGGCCAGCGCTTCGCCTTTTAGCAGTTTACTGCCCGTTTGCGATGAGTCTACATAGTTACGCGTCAATTGCAAAGCTTGATCGGCGTTTTGTGCAAGCAGACTTCGGCTTTTTTGCTTCCATCACTGCAGCTGCAACTGTTCGTATTCAGACCAACCTGTAGTTTGTGCGCCCAATGGGGGATGCAAAAAGAGCAATCCCAACAGCATGGACAATAGGACATTGACTTTCAACGAAGATGATTTATTGAGGTGCGCCAAAGTACAACCTGCCAAGGGCTGAAAAAAACTACATTGAGCCCATGAATGGAACGCAACGTGCTTGGGCATTTTACGACTGGGCCAATTCTGTGTATTCGCTGGTGATTTCTACTGCGGTATTCCCGCTGTATTTTGATTGGATCGCTCCAGAGACCATCACCATTGCATGGCCTTTTCAGGGCTCGCTGACCTACAATTCCAGCGCTTTGTATTCGTATGTATTGGCGGCCTCTTTTGTTACGGTTGCACTTTTATTGCCGGTGCTCAGTGGGATGGCTGATCGGCTGCACAAGAAGAAGATTTATATGCGCCGCTTTCTCGATATGGGTTCTGTGGCTTGTATGGGGATGTTCTTTTTTACCGAAGACCATCTCTTGCTGGGCATGGCACTCAGCTATGTAGCCAGTATTGGTTTTTGGGGAAGTATTGTTTTTTACAACGCCTATTTGCCCGTGATTGCAGAACGTGGCGAGCAGGATAAGTTGAGTGCGCGGGGATTTTCTTTGGGTTATATCGGCTCTTCCCTGCTGTTGATGATATGTTTGGCGCTCATTCTTACCCAACCAACCGATGAAGGAAAGAAAATGGCTTTCCGCTTCAGTTTTGTGTTGGTGGGTCTTTGGTGGGCGGGCTTTGCACGCATGACATTGAAAAAGCTTCCGGCTGAACTCCCCAAATTAAAGGAGCCCTTATTAGCCGGAATTCGGCAAGGATTCCTTCGTTTGGCCGATACCTTCAAAGCATTGAAGAAAATTCCCGTTTCCTTGCCCTTTCTCTTGGCCTTTTTTCTCTTCAGTACTGGTGTACAGACCATCATTTTGTTGGCCAGTTTATACGGTAGCGATGAGCTACATCTTGAAAGTGCACAATTGATTGGCACTATACTGGTCATTCAGTTTGTGGGGATTGCGGGTGCGTGGAGTTTTAGCTCGCTCAGCGGACGCATAGGCAATATTTCTGCCTTGATGGTTTCTGTGGCCATTTGGGTGGTTGTCTGTGTGCTAGCTTATTTGCTGCAGCCTACAGATCCTCTGGTTCAGTTGAAGTTTTATGGCATTGCCGCTTTGGTAGGATTGGTAATGGGTGGCACGCAATCGCTCAGCAGGTCTACCTTTTCCAAACTGCTACCGCGCGAAGAGGAGGAACATGCCGCTTACTTCTCTTTTATGGAAGTGACTGAGAAGTTAGCCATTGTGTTGGGCACCAGTTTATTTGGCGTGCTCACCCAGCTCAGTGGCGGCATGCGGGTAGGAGCCCTCAGCCTTGCGCTATTCTTTCTGGTTTCGCTTTTGGTTTTGCTTGTCCTCCGCAAGCCCTACCAAAAGGTTATTGCTCCAGCGTAGCGAAATCTAATCGCACTTGCTCAAAGAGATCATCGAAGCTCATTACTCTTCCTTTCACCGAAACACTGCCGCTTTGTGGCAGATTGGTTTGTTCGGCAGCCATTTGCACATACACCCCTTCATCAAGCACGAGATAATCAGCACCTGCTTCTGTGATTTCGCCCTTTACTTCCACCACCTTGTCGAGATAGGTTTCCATGGCCGAAGCAATATCTGTGAGAAAAGCCTGTTGTAAAGTCAATGCATCCAGTTGAATGCTAGCTTTTTCCTGCGTAGGATCTCTATGAGGTTTGTTCCACAGATAATAGGCGATGGCGCCTCCACCCAAAAGGAATACGAGGGCCAGAATGAGTACTTTTTTCATGATGCAGATTGTGTATGCTTGAAGTCCTAAATTATGGCAGCGGGAACAAATAACTTTGTGGCCATGCGAAGTATATCAAACATTTTCGTTTTAGTGCTTTTGGGATGGGCGTGTACCCAAGAGCCCTATGGAGCAGCCAATTGGGTTCCCGAGCCAGGAGACCCTAACAATCCCACGCCAGTATGTGATCCTGATACTGTGTATTTCGAGCAAAGTATTCTGCCTTTGATACAGTCTAACTGTGCCCAAAGTGGTTGCCATGATCAAGCCACGGCTGCTGATGGAGTAGTACTAGTGAATTATGGCACGATAATGAGTACAGGAAAGATCAAACCTTGGGATCCTAATGATAGTGAGTTGATGGAGGTAATCACCGATACCGATCCGGATAAGCGCATGCCGCCTCCACCTGCTAGCGCCCTCAGTGCAGAGCAGCAAAATCTCATTTCCACTTGGATTGCCCAAGGCGCGCTGAATAATTCTTGTGTAGGCGATTGCGACACCAATTCGGTAGGTTTTGCCGCCCAAGTGCAGCCCTTGATCAACAACTATTGCAAATCATGCCACAGCGGCGCCAGTGCCAATGCCGGCGTTCGCTTAGAGAATTATAATGATGTACAATCAGTAGCCAACAGTGGTAGGTTGTTGGGGGTACTCAAGGGCCAAGGCTATGCGCTGATGCCACCTGCAGGTGCTCTTTCTGCATGTAACCTGCGAATAGTAGAAAAATGGATAGAAGATGGTGCGCTCAATAACTAATATGTCCTTCGGGCTTTTGGTGGTACTTAGTGCCATGAGCTGCGAGCAAGATCCTTATATGCCCGATGACCCATGTGCAGCGGGCTTTGTAGATTTCCAGAATGAGATACAGCCCCTCATAGCCTCCCGTTGTGCCATGAGTGGTTGCCACGATGCAGGCACCCGAGCGGAAGGCGTGCAGTTGGACAACTATTCGGGGATACGCGATGAGGTGAAACCCTTTGACCCGAGCGATAGTGATTTGATGGAAGCCATCAACGATGGCGGAGATGAACGGATGCCACCTCCGCCCAATCCGCCTTTATCGGCATCAGAAAAAGCCCTGATCACCTTATGGATTGAACAAGGTGCACAAAATCTCAATTGTGAAACGAGTTGTGATACCCTGCAAACCCTTTCTTTTGCCGTTGATATAGCGCCCTTGGTGCAAACCAATTGTGTAGGTTGCCACAATGCCAACTTGCAAAGTGGATATCTCCGCCTTGATTCTTATGCCGATGTTAGTGCTGCCATTGATCAAAACGGACTTTTGTTTCGAATAGATCCTGCGGTAGCAGGGGCAGGAATAATGCCTCCATCAGGGGCCATGTCAGGCTGTGCCATTGCCAAGATTAAACTGTGGGATCAACAAGGAAGACAACCATGAACAAGGCCATTTTTACAGTCGGCTTCAAACTAGCACTCTTTCTAGGTATAGTGCTTGCCAACAGTTGTTATTACGACAACAGGGAGGAGCTCTACCAGTTTCTCGAAACCCCATGTGAGCTAGATGCCGTGAGTTATACGTCCCATATTCAACCCTTATTGGCCTCAAATTGTGCCTATACCGGTTGCCATGCCGGACCAGCATCTGCCGCTGGTGTAGATCTAAGTACCCATGCGGGGGCGGCTTCGGCAGTGTTAAATGGTGCCGTTATCAACAGAATTGAAAGAGGCAATGGCGAGGCAGGTCAGATGCCGCCTTCGGGCAAAATGGGCGATTGCCAGATTAACCAAATCAAAGAATGGGCACTTGCCGGTGCTCCTAACAACTAAAATCCAACTCATGAACAAGCGAATTTTCCTCACCCTTACAGCAGCTTTGGCTTTGCAATTGGTCGCTTCGGCCCAGTCTAAGTACATGACCCGCAATGCTTATGTGCGCTTCTTTTCTACCACTCCGGTTGAAAATATCGAAGCCATTAACAATCAAACTTCCAGTGTTTTTGATGCGGCTACCGGAAAGATTGTGTTTCAAGTGCCAATCAAAGGCTTTCAGTTTGAAAAAGCTTTGATGCAAGAACATTTCAATGAGAACTACCTGGAATCTGACAAAATCCCCAACGCCACTTTTAATGGAGAGGTGAAAGGCATGCCAGCCATGGAAGCCATGAAAGACAAAGAAGTTCAGGTGCACTTGGTGGGTAAACTCACTATTCATGGCGTTGAACAGCTGGTTGATGAAGTGTTTGTGATGACCGTGGTAGATGGACAGCTGCGTTTGCAAGGCACTTTCAGCGTTTCTCCAGAAGATTATAAAATAGCCATCCCGAGCGCGGTTACAGACAAAATTGCCGAACGCATTGAGGTGAGTGTGAAAGCCGCTTATACTCAAAAATCATGAAGCGAGGGTGGATTGTCTTAATGGTCTTATGGAGCCTGGGCATGCAGGCTCAAGATGACCTGATGGACCTTTTGGAAGAGGAAAACGAACCCCAGATCGAGTACGCCTATGCTACCTTCAAGGGTACACGGGTAATCAACGGGCAGAGCAATGAGATACCTGGCGCTGGGGTATTGCAGTTTGTCTTTCAACACCGTTTTGGTTCTTTGAGCGACGACTTCTTCTACAACTTCTTCGGGCTAGACAATGCCGATGTACGCTTGAGCCTCGATTACTCTTTCAATGATTGGCTGAATGTTGGGGTTGGACGAAGCAGCTTCCAGAAAACCTATGATGGATCAATCAAAGCCAAGATTCTTCGGCAGAGCAGTGGTGCCCGCACCATGCCGATTAGTATGACTGCCTTTGCCTCGGCTTTTATCAATAGTTTGAAGTACACCGATGGGCTGCCTCACCAGTTCAGTGATCGATTGTCTTACTCTTACCAACTCATTATTGCTCGAAAGTTCAATGATGATTTTTCTTTCGCTGTTACCCCGTCTTTGGTTCACTTTAACTTGGTAGATACCCGAGACCAACCCAATGATGTAGTGACCGTAGGATTGAGTGGGCGCTACAAGCTCAACCAAAGGGTAAGTGTGAATGTGGAGTACTTCCCGCAAATCGTTCAAAATTTCCGAACAGAAAATGGCGAGTCTGTCAATTACAACAACAGCCTTTCGCTGGGATTTGACATTGAAACCGGAGGACATGTTTTTCAACTGTTCTTCAGCAATTCAAGAGGGGTGATAGATCCGCAGTTCATGGCACAAACCCCGGGAAGCTGGGCAGATGGCGATGTGTTTTTCGGATTTAATATCTCCCGCGTGTTCACCTTGGTGAAGCCTAAAATGCCAGAAGCGGCCTTTTAACAGGGAGTTTTTAGGGTATTAACGTTTTTTCTGTGCAAGGAGGGGTTCAATGGGTTTGTCTTGGCAGCCTTAACTAAAACACTGCTGCATGAAGCAAACGGCTATCCTCTTCGCCCTCGTAATGGGCACCACTTTGGCCTTTGGTCAAAACGATTTGAGCATTACGCTTAATTCTCCTACCAACAACAGCACACAGGGTCCGGCCATTCCCTTGACCTTTGATGTAACCATTACCAATAGCGGTTCTGTTGACGTAAGCGCTTCTGATACTATTCTTTACGCGCCTACTTTGGATGGAGGCCTGCTTTCTTCTGGTGGACAGGCATTGGTTTATGCCATTATTGGGCCACTTACCGCGGGTCAGAGTGTAAATCGCACCCACAGCTTTACTGGTTTCAATTTAGGAGCTATTCCTGCCCAGTCTTTCGAGTTCTGTGGCTTGGCCATTGCGGTAGGTCCGAACTGGCGGGGTATTGTTGAATCAGACACTGTCAACAATTTTTCATGCGTTACCATCAACTACGATCCGAATGGTACTGTAAGTATTGACGAAAATACCTTGGTGGGTCAGTTGAAACCTAGAAATGAAAGCTATTTTGCCAATGGTACTTTGTACATCCGCGTGGTCAATGTAGACAATGCGGCCAATGTGAGCATGCGGATTATTGATCTCAATGGTCGTGTAGTTCGCGAGGAATCTTTGGAAGCTTCTAACTTCTCTATTGAGAATGATATGCCCTTGAATCTTTCACAAGGAATCTACCTCATGCAGTTGGAAGGCCGCAATGGTGTAATTGGCACCACAAAATTGATGGTTCGCTAATTTTAGCGTGTTCTATAGCATTAAAAAGGCGGCCATCGGCCGCCTTTTTTTGTCTTTACTTTTTTTGACTAGATATGGTAATAAGCACCTGCTTGTTCCATCAAGGTTTCGCGATGGTCAGGATGGGCAATATCAATTAAACTGCGTACCCTTTGGCGGATGTTCTTTCCCCACAAATCAGCCACTCCAAACTCAGTAACAACATAGTGCACATGGGCACGGGTAGTCACTACGCCGGCACCTGACTTCAACACGGGAACAATCTTGCTTTCGCCCTTGGCAGTTACAGAAGGCAATGCGATGAAGGGCTTTCCTCCTTCGCTCAAAGACGCTCCACGTATGAAATCCATCTGCCCGCCTACGCCACTATAGAATTTGGTGCCAATAGAATCTGCACATACTTGACCCGTGAGGTCTACTTCAATAGCACTGTTGATAGAGACTGCCTTCGGATTGCGACGGATGACCGAAACATCATTCACATACGCAATATCCAGCATGGCTACTTGCGGATTGTCATCCACAAAGTCATAGAGCTTTTTAGACCCCATCAAGAAGCCAGAGACCAATTTGCCCGGGTGAATGCGTTTCTTTTCACCGTTGATAATTCCTTTTTCCACCAATGGAATTACACCATCGCTGAACATTTCGGTATGAACCCCAAGGTCGCGGTGATTGTGCAAACAGCTCAATACGGCGTTGGGAATAGTGCCAATGCCCATTTGCAGGGTGCTGCCATCTTCAATAAGGTTGGCGATGTGTTGCCCTATTTGCATTTCAATTTCACCTGGTTCGGGAAGAAGCACTTCGGGTAAAGCGTAATTCACATCAACCAAAGCATCGATCTCCGAAAGGTGGATGATGCCATCCCCATGGGTGCGGGGCATGTTGGGATTGATTTCCGCCAGAATGATTTTGGCCGACTCAATGGCAGCTCGCGTGGCATCAACCGAAACGCCCAATGAGCAGAATCCATGGCGATCAGGTGGAGAAACCTGAATCATGGCTACGTCTATGGGCAGTCTTCCCCGACGGATGAGCAGCGGAATTTCAGACAAGAATATGGGCACAAAATTCACCCGGCCAGACTGTACTGCCTTGCGAACATTGGCGCCAATAAACAGGCTGTTTACTTCAAAACTCTCCGCTAAATCGTCTGCGGCATAGGGCGCTGATCCTTCTGTATGCAGGTGATAAATCTCCACATTCCTCAGCTCATCGGCCCGGTCAGTCATGGCCTTCACCAAGCTTTGCGGCGCAGCAACTGCGGTGTGAATAAAGACTTTATGTCCAGATTGGATGTGGGCAACAGCAGCTTCAGCTGTGGTAAACTGGTACATTACAGGAGTCGTTTAAATATGAACATGAGGAAGAACGCAATGAGGAAGAACAGCAAAAAGAAGGAGGCTCCTTTGTAGTACCGCCGATGCATTACGAGGTCTTTGCGATAGCTCCAAATGAGAATGCCGATGAAGCCGAGGGCAAAAATGCCAGCGAAAATCCAGTGACCGGTGGTGATGTTTTCCATAGCGTTGAGGTGGCAAAGGTAGGAGGGGCGAGAGGGGCAAAATACTGTCAATGGTCATGGAAGACGCCCTCATTCAAACTTTTTTCAATGTATTTGCTAAAGCAAGAGCGCGCCTTCTTTGTTCATGAAATCTGCAGGCCGAAATGCCAGGTGCAGGTGGCTATCTTTGAAAGTCTTCTTTGATGACATGACCCGGGAAGGATGCGTTGCGGTCTTCCCAACCTCAAAATCTTTACAGCTATGCAATACCGATCACTAGGCAGAACAGGAATTCAAGTGAGCGAGCTGAGTTTTGGCTCTTGGATCACCTTTGGCAATCAGATTGACGACAGTGTTTCGCGTGAGTTGATGATTACCGCCTACGAAGCAGGCATCAACTTCTTTGACAATGCCGAGGTGTATGCCGATGGTCGCTCAGAGGAGGTAATGGGCAAAATCATTCAAGAGCTCGGCTGGAAGCGAGATACTTTTCTGATTTCCAGCAAAAGTTATTTCGGAACAGGTGGAAAATTGCCAACACAACGCGGGCTGAACCGAAAGCATTTGGTGGAATCATGCCACGCAGCGCTCCATCGATTGCGGGTAGACTATCTCGATCTGTTTTTCTGTCACCGGCCAGACAAGCGCACACCCATTGAAGAAACGGTATGGACCATGCACAACCTGGTACAGCAGGGCAAGATTCTCTATTGGGGAACCAGCGAATGGAGTGGTGTAGAAATTATGGAAGCCCATCGCATAGCGGATAAGCACCATTTGATAGGCCCGGTGATGGAACAACCCCAATACAATATGCTGCATCGCGAGAAAGTGGAGGTTGAGTACCATATGGTGTACCGAACAGTGGGATTGGGAACCACCATTTGGTCGCCTTTGGCTTCTGGGGTTTTAACGGGAAAGTACTCGGGTGCCACGGGAGACGATGTGCGCCTTAAGCGCGCCGAACTGGATTGGTTGGCCGATAAAAATCTGCGGGAAGAAACCCTGAAGAAAGCAGATCAGGTGGCACAGCTGGCCGGCGATTTAGGTTTGACGCCCGCGCAATTGGGGGTGGCTTGGTGCCTGAAAAATCCGGAAGTGAGCACGGTTATTTTAGGTGCTTCACGTGTTTCGCAATTGGAAGAGAATCTTCAAGCGCCTGAAAAAATGGACTTGCTAACCGATGAGGTGATGCAGCAGCTAGAAGAAATTCTTCAGAACAAGCCGAAGCATCCACCCTTTTAATTACTGCAGAAGAATACGCGCACTTTCGATATAAGAATCGATGCCTGAACGCAGCGCCAAGCTGTCGAGATCAACTGCAATGTCAGGGGCTATGCCCAGCTCTAGTGAATGGCCATCCGGCGTGAATGTGCGAGTAGCTGAATAGCGGAAAGTCCAGCCATTAGGAAGATCACCATATACTGGTAATCCGCCGCCACCGCCGGTGGTATCGCCAAGCAGACGCACTTGCGGCAATCCTTTGACCATCGCAGCAAAGCTGTTGGTGGCACTGTAGCATTGCCTATTGGTGAGCACAAACACCGGATTGCCATAGAAGAAACCTTGTCTGCGCACGTAAACGGGCTGTGCAGAGGTGAAGTCGTTGGGTCCAGCACCATTTTTGGCTTCTTCAAAGAAAGCGATACGGTCTGCCATTACCAACCTTCCGGCCAAGGCCAGCGCATTGCCCAACGAGCCACCGCCGTTATCACGCAAGTCGAGAATAAGGCCTTTCGCCCGATCAAATCGCTGCATGATCAGATCGAGTTGGGAGGCAGAGAAATCGCCGGAAAAGCTTCCATAGTACACATATCCAACCGAATCAGGCAAAAGCCAACTGTGGTAAAATGGCCCTGTGATGCGGTAATCATCGCCCAAATAGTGCCGTTCAATAATATTCCAATCGAAGTTCACCGGACGGTGGAGGTACCAATTCCAATTCCGACCAATGTCAAAGCCTGAAATGAGGTTGGTATGGCCGTCTTGCAGCAAGTTGAGCATGTCGGCCATCAAGTCGAAGAGGGCCACCGGCGAATTGAGTTCATCAACTTTTGGCCTGCAGGTATCATACACCATTTGCCAATCCACTTCCTTCAACTCGAAATAGGCGTACTTGGCATTGAGGGTTTTCCAGAGCAGATCAAAGTTCTCCACCTTGTTGTCTTCAATCACATCCGGAAAGAGCAGGCGCTCACATGCCGTAACGGTAAGGGACAGACCTACAAGGAGTATTTTCTGCCAGATTTTCACAGCGCTACATGCATGATTAAACCCAAATGGTGGAAGGCCATGTACTGGGCATTAGGAGTTCCCAGTTGGCCATAACTCCAAATGTACCGAATGCCGAAGGCATTTCCAGTGCTTTGTTGCCAAGTTAACTCATATTCAGAACGCCAGAGTTGATTGGCGCCCAGGAAGGTGAGTGCTTCCCAGGTTTCGTCATCAATCACAATGGCAGGCGTGTAGATGGGGCCACTTCCATAGACCACTAAGGGCAAGTGTTGGTGAAAGTGGAATTGAAATTTTTGGGACTTGATTTGAAAGGGAAGCTGATAATAGGCTCCTGCACCGAAGCTAGAGAGCACGCGCCAGCTCCAGCTATTGTTAAAGAAGAGGGTATTTTGGGTGTAGGAGAGATCTGTTAAGCTTGAGAGGCCCGTATACAAAGTACCGCCCCAAGCGGGTTTCCAGCTTTGGTAAAGCAAGTCGTAGCGGCATTCACCACCAAAATCGCGGTAGTTGAAATCGCCTCCTTCCGCTGTTCGTGCAAGGCCCAGATGACCGCCTAAGTACAGCCTTTGGTACCATTTGCCTCGATAGTCTGTAAAGCCACCTCCGCCGTGTGCCCAATGTCCATTTTGCTGAAGGCTCGATTGGTATCCATCATTCCGAAGGGCGTATCGATAGGCCAGATCAAA
>CAZDPF010000022.1:10739-22381 GCA_964507215.1 uncultured Chryseobacterium sp.
TCCGGTGTAGTTGCCAATTTCTTTTCCTTCAGCATTCACCATGGCTACGTGAAGCTTACTGTCAGCTACTTTTTTTAAACCGCTTACTTCTACGGTAATACTATCCATAGCCGGGCTTTCTTGCGCATGAGCCAGTTGGAGGCCGAAGAAAGTGAACAAGATGAAGGTGGTGGTCTTTTTCATGGTTTTAGAGTTTTAAAGTTAGGCCAATAGGCACGATGTGGTGACTGAGGTATTCTGAGGGTCTTCCTGATTGCTGAAACCAGTACATATAACCGATTTCGAGCTCTAAGGGTTTGATGGGTACGCGTAGGGTGAGGCGGAGGCGCACCTGATCGAAATGGCCAAAAGGAAGTTGTTCTGCAAATTGCCACATGGGCTCGGCGCTTGCACGCAATTGTTGCTTTCGCTTTAACCAGAGAAAGGGATAGCGGTACTCGAGGCGGTATCGGGTTCGAAGTACGAAGGAGGTGCCCTCTTCGAGTAGGAAAAACCGCTGCTCTACTTTGGCTCTTTGCGCCCAAGTTCCTTTGGTTGATTTTTGAAAGTAAGTGGCCTCCTGGTGCAGTCGCCATTCGGTGGTGACTTCCTGTGTTTCTACAAAGGGATTGCCCGGTCGATAAGCCAAAAAATGCAGTCCGCCAAAGCCCACATTCCATTGATCGTTGAGGTCGTGCTGGTAAAGCAAACTCGGACCAATCAGTTGATGGGTTCGCTGTGGAAAGATAAAGGTCCGCCACTCCATCTCCACTGAGAGTTTGTCTTTGCTTCCCATCGAAACTTCTACCCTGGGGTTCAGCCAAAGCAGGTCCCGTTGGAGCAAGGTAACCTGGGCGGAGAGGGTATTGAGCAGCAGCCCTCCCCAGAAAAGGGATATCCATTTCACGCTGCAAAACAAAGCAAAGAATAGCGCTCATGGTGAAAGTGAACTCACGCATGCTCGATATTTTTAGCGGGGGTGCGATACTTCCTTTGCCAATAGTAAATGACAGGAAGGAACACAGCCGTTGGCCACAGCCACTGTACTACGCCAGGCAAGAAACCCAAGGTCTGGGCAGAGAAGGCCGTCACCGAGGCAATAAATCCGCCCACCAATCCACCAATATGCCACTGTATAAATGCAGCGCGAGGCACTTCCTTCAGCGATCGCTTCAGCATGCCAGAATAGGTGCGTACATTCAATAAGCCGCCTATTCCAAAACCTATTGAGAGTCCGCCCACGAGGTGGTTGTACGTCCAAGCCCAGAATCCGTAGTACACAAATCCCAACATGGCGGCCAATGCCAACCAATGAATGAAGTAATCAATAGGCTGGACTTGTCTTTGTTTTAACAGCTGCAAAGCCCGTATGCCACTGATCACATTGTAGTAGCTAAAGATTCCAACGAAAGTGAGAAAATGAAACTCCTTGTAAATGCCATTGAGCATGGAAGTGACAAAAACCAAGCTCATGGACCAAAAGAATATTCGGCCAAATTGCATGTGCCTTTTGCCGCCTTTGATGGCAAAGAGCGCCATTGGGCCAGTGAGTAAGCTGATTGTGCCAGCCCCTATGTGTAGATAGTACGAAAGGGTGATAAGAGGCTCCATAGTTTGTTGGATTTGACGGCGAAACTAGGGGACTCTAAAAGTGCTTGATGAATGAAGTGATGAGCGGCAGGGCTTGAATGACAGCTAGTGACGAATGCCACTCATCCATTAACGCAAGCCTAGGCGCTTGGCAGAAAGATTGGTGGCCAAGGTGACGAAAAGCACCACGCTGATGCTGCTCAAGGGCATGAGAATGGCACTGACAACCGGACTCAGTTGTCCGCTTACTGCGAAGAACATCCCCACAATATTGTAAGCGAATGAAAGGGCGAAGCTCCACCAAACAATCTGAATACTGTTTTTGGCCAAGTGATGAAATGCTGGCAGCTTGCCGAGTTCTCCAGCTTGTAAAATGGCGTCGCTGGCTGGGGTGAAGGCATTCATTTCCTCGGTAACGCCAATTCCCATATGGCTTTCGCTCAAGGCCCCGGCATCATTCAACCCATCGCCCACCATTAGGCAATGCGCTCCTTTTGTTTGCAACTGCCTTATAAACTGTAGCTTCTGCTCGGGTTTTTGACCAAAATGCATGAGCGTACTATCTCCCAGAAGCTTGGCCAAGCGGTTGCGGTCTCGATCTTGATCGCCAGAGAGAACTACCAATTGCAAGCCCTGAGACTTACTCTGTTCAGACAATTGCTCTAAGCCGGGTCTGAAAGGGTTTTGTACCACAAACGCACCCAGCCAATGGCCATCGCGTGAAAGATGCACTGCACTTTCTCCCCAGCTTTCTTCTGGTGCGCCTGCTTGATCTGCTCTTCCAATGAAATAGTGGTGATGGTTAACAATGCCACGCAGGCCACTTCCTTTTTCTTCTACAAAATCATCCACTTTTTGCAAGCTTCCAGCCACCGTAAAGGTGGTTAGCGCCCTACTCATCGGATGGCCACTTTGATGGGTTAAGCTGCGGATGGCACTTAGAAGTTCATGATCAAGAGGCACATTGAGTTGGTTGCGAATTTCTGGTTCGCGTGTGCCGGTGAGGGTGCCAGTCTTATCAAGAACCAGATGGCTACAGCGCGCCATATTCTCAATGGCATCGGCATTCTTGAGATAGAATTTACGCGCCCCAAAGATTCGCAAGGTATTGCCCAAGGCAAAAGGAGCTGAAAGGGCCAAAGCGCAAGGACAAGCCACTATAAGCACCGCGCTAACCACCTTAACGGCTATGGCTACGTCTATTCGCATCCAATAAATTCCAGCGGAAAGAGCAATCAGTAAGATGGCCAGCGTAAAGTGTTTAGAAATACGGTCGGTGAGATTCTGAAAATGTTCGCCGTTTTCTTTCTTGTACTGTGGGTCATTCCACAAACGAATTAACTCGCTTTGATCGAGGGGGTGAAGCACTTCCAGAACAATGGCGCCTTCCATCTGTCTGCCTCCAGCGAAAATTCGATCGCCCGGTTTTTTGTGGATGGGGTCGCTTTCTCCAGTGGCAAAGCTGTTGTCGATGGCTCCTCGTCCTTCAATTAGCACCGAATCAGTGGGAATAACTTCCCCATGCCGGATTACGATCCGATCGCCGGTCTGTAGTTCGCGCACGAAGGTGGGTTCTTCGCCATCAGTTGTTTGCCGATTGACGGTCATAGGGAAAAAGGAGCGATAATCTCGGTCAAACCGAAGCGCATCATAGGTTCGCCTTTGAAATAGCTTGCCCAAAAGCAGAAAGAAAACCAGTCCGTTCAGGCTGTCGAAATACCCTGAACCGATGCCAGCAACCACCTCGTAGGTAGAGCGAATGAACAAAGTGGCAATGCCTAGCGCAATGGGCAAATCGATGTTTACAAATCCGCGTCGCAGGCTTTTAAAAGCAGAGATGAAATAGTCGCTCGCCGAATAGGTGAGTACAGGTAAGCTCAAGCCGAGTAACACAATTCGGAAAAAGGGAAGGAAGCTCTGAAGTTGTACGTCGTCAAAATCGAAATACTCTGGAAGCGCCATGAGCATGGCGTTGCCAAAGCCAAAACCAGCCACCCCCAATTTATAAGTCAAACTGCGGTCGTGCCTGCGTTCGCCTCTTTCGCCATGGTCGAGACTCAAATCAGGCGCATAGCCAATAGAATCTAATAGGGCAGCCAGTTGAGAGAGTTTTACCTGCTCTGCTTTAAAAGTAATTCGTGCACTGCGGTCATTGAAATCAACCTGTACATGCTGAATGCCTGCTTGCAGTTTTGGAAGATTCTCGAGTAGCCAAATGCACGAGCTACAATGAATGGCCGGCAGGGCAAGCCGTACGCGAACGTAACCCCCATCGGCAAACTCAATTACCTTGGCAGCCACCTCTTGGCTATCCAAGGCTGAATAATCACTGTATTTGTTGCGCGCAGTGTTTCCCGGACGGTCTTCTAGCTGATAATACAAGCCCAGTTCATGGTCGCGCAAAAGCTCATAAACTGTTTGGCATCCATGACAGCAGAAAGGATGACTGTCAGAACGAATTTCTGTTTTGCAGACTTCTCCGCAGTGAAAACATTTTTCCTGAACGGGGGCTTGGGTAGAAGTATCAGACACATTACAAAGGTGAATGACTAGCACAGTGCGGGTTATGATGCAAGTCATAAAAAATTATGATATGCGCAGCTTCCTGTCTATATTTACCTAACCGAACCAAGTGTCTTACCAACAAATCAAATTTGCATGAAAGACGTCCTTCCCGTCAGTTGTGACATGTGCGGTCGAACGGCGGTCTCTTCCTTCAGGGAGTTAAATGAGGACGAGGTCAAGCGACTTAGTCAACAAAAGACCTGTGCTTTTTTCAAGAAAGGTCAAATTATGTTGCACGAGGGGGCTCGGGCGGCGGGTATTTATTGTTTGCACAGTGGACAAGTAAAGCTGTACCGCATGGGCACTGAGGGAAGGGAGCAGATTATCCGTTTTGGCCAAGGAGGCGACCTTTTGGGCTATCGATCTGTCTTAAGTGGAGAGCCTTTAAGTGCGAGTATTCAGGCTATTTCTGATACCCACGCTTGTTTTATCCCGAAAACACTTTTCTTCGAGTTTATTGGTGAGAATCCCAAGTTCTCGCTCGAAATGATGCGCAAGGCTTGCCATGAACTTGGTGAGGCGGGCAAGCTCATTACCAATCTAGCCCAGAAGTCTGTTCGAGAGCGATTGGCAGAAGTGCTGATGATTTTGAAAGACACTTTTGGTGAGACAGAAGAAGGTTTTATTGACGTGGCGCTTACCAGAGAAGAAATTGCTTCTATGGTGGGTACCGTTACAGAAACGGCCATTCGCATTCTCAGTGATTTCAAAGACTCTGGATTGGTGGTGTTGAAAGGAAGAAAAATTCACATTGCCAAGCCCAATGAGTTATTGCGCATTGCGCAGGTATTTGATTAGGGAGTAGAATTCATCAGTCCCCATTTTTCTAGCGCTTTGAGCAAGGGAACCGGAAAGGCATAGTGCCTTAGATCTTCTCTATTGACCCATTGATAAGGATGTTTTTTGGCCGGAATAATGCCTTGGCCATAGGCGAACATGATCTCCAGTTTTCGGTGGGTGAGGAGGTGAGTGGTTTTCCACATGCCCCAGAGCTCTTCTAATTGCGCATGATCCCACACCGGGAACTCATACAATTGTCCCCAAATGCCTTGTTCCTTTCTTTGTCTGATGGCAATTTGTCCTTGTTCATTGGTCAGCACAACATAGTGCATCTCTTCGGTGAGCACCTTGGTCTTTTTTGTTCTCACCGGAAAATCTTCGGGCTCACCTTCACCGAAGCCTATGCAGTAGGCTTGAACCGGACAATTTGAGCAGGCCGGTTTGGGTTTGCAAACGGTGGCTCCCAATTCCATCATGGCTTGATTAAACTCCGCCGGATCAACAGAATCCATGAGTTCTTCTGCCAGTGCCACAAAATGCTTTCTGTGGGCCACTTCATCAATACTGAAGTCAAGCGCAAACAAACGAGAGAGCACCCGAAGTACATTGCCATCAATGGCAGGAATGCGTTGGCCAAAGGCAAAGCTGGCGATGGCGGCTGCGGTGTAAGGACCTATACCGGGTAATTGCTGCAGCGCATCAGCGGTAGAAGGAAACACCGCATTTTTTTCAAAGGCAATGATTCGGGCAGTTTTGAGGAGATTTCGTGCCCGACTGTAGTAGCCCAGGCCTTGCCAAAGACGGAAAACTTCGTCGTCTTCAGCTTCTGCCAAATCGCGAATATTTTCAAATCGTTCCAAGAAACGCAGGTAGTAAGGCAGGCCCTGATCAACGCGTGTTTGCTGAAGAATGATTTCTGAAAGCCAGATGGCATAGGGGTCTTGTGTAGCTCTCCACGGAAGCTGTCGGCCTACTTTCCGATACCACTGAATTAAATCTTTTCCAAAGCTCTCTTCAGTCATTATTAACGATGTTATGCAAATATGTTGATTTACCGAGGAATCGTCTATATTTGCAGCCCTCAAAACTAAGCGTTTAACCCCTCTAGTAATCAGTCTACAAGAATGACCAAAGCGGAGATTGTCAATAAGATTTCTGAGAAGTCAGGAATGGATAAGGCCGATGTTCAAGCAACCATCGAGTCTTTCATGAAAGAAGTGAAGCTTTCGTTAGAAGCTGGCGAACCCGTATATCTACGTGGTTTTGGTAGTTTTATCGTGAAGAAGCGTGCCGAAAAAACCGGCCGCAACATTTCACAAAACACAACCATCATCATTCCAGAGCACTTCATTCCTGCTTTCAAGCCGGCCAAGTCCTTCGCTGAGAATGTGAAGAAAAAAGTGAAGGCCGCTAAGTAAAGTTCTTGAAGCGCGAGGGTTACATAGCCATCAGCATCGCAGTTGTTTTAGCTGTGGTGCTGTATGTTGTTCCTTACAGTCCTTCATCTACTTCAACCGAACATGAGCATACGGAGGCTACAGAGCAACCGGATAGCTTGGAAATAATGGTGGCTGAAGCGGTGGAGATGCTTCAATCAGGTTCTGCCCCGCCCATGCAAGCCATTGGTTTGTTGCGAAAGGTGGTAGAGATTGACCCGGATCATGGTTCAGGCAATTTCTATTTGGGATATTTCTCTGTTATGAGCGGCCAGTTTGACAAAGCCGTCGAGCGATTGGAAACAGTGCTTCGGGTATATCCTCAGAATGCTGATGCCATGTTGCTGATGGCCCAAGCCAAGCAGGGGCTAGGCGATAGAGAAGCGGCTATGAAATACGCGCAACAATGCCTAGATAGCCAACCGGTTCCTGAAACCAAGGCGAAGGCCAAAGAACTTCTTACCACACTGAATCAATAACCCAAAAGCATTTGTTATGCCAAGCGGAAAGAAACGTAAAAGACATAAGATGGCTACGCACAAGCGCAAAAAGCGTCTGCGCAAGAACCGCCACAAGAAGAAGTAAGTCTCTTCGCATTCTTAAGTCCCTGCGGCTGAGCCAATCAATGCATTTGGCTCAGCTGTGGGTGTTTTTTATTGTAACCCCAAAGGCAAAGGTGCCAATGGGCTATTAAGAACAGCATCCCCATGAATACAGAGTTGTTTATCAGCTCCCGGATGCGCGATCAGACAGACATTGCCATTCTCAAGGAAGGCAAGCTGGTAGAGCTACACAGCGACAGCAACCAAGACGAAGGATTTAATGTGGGCGACTTGTATTTGGCTACGGTCAAAAAGTTGGTGCCCAGTCTGAATGCGGCATTCGTGGATGTCGGGTACGAGAAAGATGCCTTTCTTCATTACCACGACCTCGGACCACAGGTTCAATCGCTGCTCAAATTCCTCAGCCGAACGCAGCGCGGCAAGCAACAATGGCAACTGCAAGATTTTGACAAAGAGGAAGACATCCACAAGGACGGAAGAATTGAGGATGTTTTGAAAACAGGCCAGCGCGTGCTGGTGCAGATCGCCAAAGAACCCATTTCTAGCAAGGGACCTCGTATTACTTCGGAGATTTCACTTGCCGGAAGATTCATTGTTCTTGTTCCTTTTTCCAACCGGATATCTGTTTCCCAAAAGATTTCTTCTCCAGAAGAAAAGTCGCGACTTAAAAAAGTGGTAGAACCTCTTCGTCCGCAAGGTTTCGGTATCATTATACGTACAGTGGCCGAGGGCAAAGAGACACGCGATATTGAAGCAGATTTTCGCAATCTGCTGAAACGATGGAAAACCATGCACCGCAATCTGAATGGGGCCAAGCCTCCACAGTGTGTGCATCGTGATCTCAATCGGTCAACAGCGCTTTTGCGCGATCTTCTGAATGATTCGTTTACCGCAGTGCATACAGACTCTGAAGAAGTAGAGCAAAGTCTTCGCGACTATCTCGAAAGTGTTGACCCTGAAAAGGCCAATATGGTGAAGCTCTACAACGGCAAAGCACCGCTCTTTGAGAATTTTGGAGTAGAGCGACAAATCAAGACTTCTTTCGGTAAGAACGTGACCTTCAGCCAAGGGGCGTACCTGATTATTGAGCATACTGAAGCCATGCACGTCATTGACGTGAACAGCGGTAATCGAAAAAGCACGGGAGACAACCAAGAAGAGAATGCCTTAGAGGTCAATCTATTGGCTGCAGAAGAAATCGCACGCCAACTGCGATTGCGCGATATGGGCGGAATCATTGTGGTAGATTTCATTGATCTGCACAAAAGTGAGAACCGCAAGATGCTGTACGAGAAGCTCAAGGAAGAGATGGGTACAGACCGCGCCAAGCACAAGATCTTACCTCCAAGCCGTTTTGGTTTGGTGGAAATTACCCGTCAGCGTGTGCGTCCTGCGCTAAAAATCGAAACCCGGGAAGAGAGTCCGGAGGGCAATGGTACCATTGAGGCGCCCATTTCCATCTTACAGCGAATTGATGACCAATTGGGAATGATTGTTAAGCAAGAGCGGATTAAGCAAGTGTATCTGCACGTGCATCCGTTTGTGGCTGCGTACATCAATCAAGGTTGGTTGAGTAGCCTGCGTCGTCAATGGGCCAAGCGGCACAAGCTGAAGATTAAGATCATTTCACGCGACTCTTTCAAGTTGATGGAATACCATTTTTACAACGACAAAGACGTGAAGTACGAGTTTTAAGTTGATGAACACCAACATTTTATATTAAAAACCCGGAGGAAACTTCGGGTTTTTTTGTTGCAGCATGTCTTGGTGAAAACAATGAATAAAACGCGTAATGCGAAAGGAATGTAAGCATAAAGCCAAGGTGCATGGTCTCTGTCTATCTAAACAGTGGCGCATGTCCATCCATACCCTATCCCATTTCATTAACCATTCCCAATCAACCATTAACCATTAACAATTCCCTTCCCCAACTATCTCCCAATACAAAAAGTAATTAGCATTGATTATCAATAAATTACCATTTAAAGGTACAAAGAAGATGTAAATACTATCTAAAAGTGATTGAAAAGTAGATGTAAAACAGACATTAAAGTGAGCTTTGGGATTCTGATCTCTCGTTGATGATTTCCCATGTTAATGCGATAGTCTTTGCTCTTGTATTTCTTTAGATACTGACGAGTACGAAGGAGGTGGTTGTCTTCAAATAATAATTCAAAACAACTTTGTGATGAACGAAGTATGTTTACTTACTCATAGTCAAGGAGTAATAGCCTGTCATAGCATTGGTCGTATGTAATTGTTCCTTTGGAAATGAGACTTCATAAATCTGGGATTGCGCATCTTCTATCCAAGCGTGCATTGTGAGAGTTTTTATCCCACAATTTGGATTAGGACGGATATAACCAATCGCCATGAAAACGTTCTGATTGTCTTCCAGATAATTTCTCGAATTCTGCTCGCAAAGTCCCGACTGATAGTATCTATTATTCAAGTTTGGAGGATAAACCAAGGAAGAAGATTTTAAGCAGCTCATCTCAAATTGTACAGAAGTGTTTTGTCAATTGCATCCCTTAACTCCGGATTAACTTTCTGATCATCTGCATATTCTTTCCACCTCCTGATTATCCGATCTACCTGATCAATGATCTCACTTGCTCCTTTGACATTCATTTTTCTTGCTACCTCCAGCAAGTCTGACCGTTCAATGTTGTTCCTTTTACCATTGACGCTCAAGCAATGTTGACTTACCCATGTACTGGATGGTCGATAGGCATGACACACGTCAAAGGCTGGAGAAAGTGACCATTCTCCACTTTTATCCATGGTGAAGGCGAAATTCTTTGTGTGGTCATCGCAGTTTCGTGCAATTACATTGAATACCATTCTCCTGAATAGCTGTGCAGCATAAGGGTAGGGCAATACAAGAAGCCTCATTGTCTCGAATAAGTCTTCATAGGAGTATATTTCAATGTCCTTGAAATCATAGTGGCGCATTGCACAGAAAGACTGGACATGAATTTTACCCTTTCCATGTACACGGTCAAACCTTTTAGTCATGAAGTGTGCCCGGCCATTTTCTTCAAGCAACTCACTTTCCATCATTTCAATTCCTGCATCAACGGCCATTTTGTAGTAGGCCATTTCCACTCGGCCATACCCTCTGGATGTTCCAAACTGCTCATCTTCAATCCCATCAAACTTGATCAGGTAATGGTCAAAACCCTTTGGAGCATTTGCCTGGCCACTTCTAATTTCTTGAGTCTCCTTGTTGAATGCAATTAAAGCCTTCGCTCTTGCTCCACCGGCAGATGTTCCGATCTTAAGAATAGCTTGCAAGGCTTTTTCCTGATCTGGCTGGAGGTTGGTGAGAAACTCTTGCCTGCCTGAAAGAATCTTTGATGTAATGTCAATCAACTCATTCATTTCAAGCTTGATGGAGTGGCCTTTGATCTTGGGTACAGTCGGCTCAAACTCCAGCGCACCCATCGCTCTTTCACCAATCAAGCACAAGGTTTCAACTGGATTAATGCTATTGGCTGGTCTGTTATTTCTAACGAGCCATTGATTGATCAGTGCGTTACCATACTTGTCTGGAAGCACATCAGCGAGCATTCCAGGCAAACCTTTAAACGTTGTTGTGTTGCGATGATCTGGAAATCTATAATTCCGAGATTCATCCAAAGGCATCATAATGGGTGATAAATCCAATCCGGTTTCAATGAAATCAGGGTCATACTCAAATGATGCTGTCCCATCATTCTCATTCCAAGCAACTGCACCCACACGCTTGTTCCAAATATTGACGTATGCTGTTCTGATCATTACCAGTCTGATGTTTTAGATTTCTGATCAGATTTTGATCCACTTGCTCGCTTTCTTTCATTGATTTCGAGTTTTGCCAGTTCGAGTGGACTCAACTCCTTTGAAACCTTGAAGTTTTTCAGAGTTTGTAATTGGTCCAATGAGCGCAATACTTGTATTAGTGTAAGCAGTGTACTTCTCTTTCCCAATTCAAGGTCACGTATGGTCGTTCTATGGACACCTGACCGATCACCCAATTGTTCTTGGGTTAAATTTCTTTCTAATCGTACTGATCGTATGTATTCGCCAATGGCCTTAATGATCATATCATCGGTCATTCGCTTTAACTCTATGGTAGAAAATTCCTTCATAATAGCCTGAATTAAGCTTTAATGATGTAATATCACATCAAATATAGTGAATAAAGGAGTATTGTCCAAAAAGCTAAATGATGTATGTAGGCATCATAAAGGCTTGTAAATAAAGATAATGATGCATAAAAACATCAAACATTAACAGCCATCATAGACATCTACAGCCGGTACATTGTGGGCTGGAGTCTTTCCAACACCATGGAGGCTGATTGGGTGGTACGTACCCTGTCTGATGCTATTGAGAAGCATGGCCGTCCGGAGATAATCAACTCTGACCAAGGCAGTCAGTTCACCTCACAAGAATATGTAGGCTACATCAAGGGCCTTAAAGACGTTCAAATATCAATGGACGGCAAAGGACGCGCGACCGACAACGCCTTCATAGAGCGTTTCTTCCGAACCATCAAATATGAAAAACTGTACTTGGAAGAGTTCAATGATGGCCATCAGGTGCACAAAGCATGCAGTGAGTTTATTCACTACTACAACATGAAAAGAGAGCATTCAAGCCTAGGATATAGCGCTCCATTTCAACACTTTAGAAAGGCTGCATGATGTTATTAACAAAAAAGGAAAGTTATGAGTCCCAGACC
>CAZDPF010000023.1:0-22368 GCA_964507215.1 uncultured Chryseobacterium sp.
TGCCTGATTCTCGAAGGGCTACGGAAGAGAACAATAAGAAGGCCTTTGAGAAGGCCTTGGTAATTTGTCCGCCGTCAGCTATTAGAACAGCTTGGTTTAAGCGGTTTAACAGGCCCGTAGTTGCAATGGCATCGGGTTGGATGGCTATTAGGGGAAATAGGCGAAGGAGAGCCGCTGATCGTGGATTTATAATGTCTGATCATGCTGATTGGTTTGAACTTAACGAGGCGGTTGGGGCCACAAAGGCTGAGAATATCTATGTGACCCATGGCTTTGCCGATGTATTTGCTCGATGGTTAAGAGAGGAAAAGCAATTGAATGCATCCACCGTGCACACATTGTATGAGGGGGAGTCAGTGATAGACGATTACTGATTAAAAAAGAAAGGGGGCCGAAGCCCCCTTCTAAGGTCTGTTGACGGAAAACCACCAATCCGAAAAACAGACGCTCAAACTAACCTAACGTCTGAGCTAATAGAAAACCATGTGCCATTATCTAATTGACTATTAGTCAAGGGAGAGTTGCGCTGGAGATTGTCTTTAAATTGGAATTTAGTCCCGTAATTGGATTAAAGTTTCTCTTTGCCAAGCAGTATTTGAAAGAAAAGTATGAAATCTGAGGCCAATGAAAAGCCTGGATATTGGAAAGTAGCAGGCTTATTTCTTTCGAAGAAAAAGTGACCTACCCACGCAAAACCGTATCCGATAATTGGCGCCATGATGAGGTAAATCCATTGGACCTTCGAGAACAAACTAACGACAAACAAGATCAAGCTCACCACGCTAAGTCCGGTTCCAACAAAGTGTAACCTTCTACAAATGATGTTTTGGTGTTCTTGCAGATAGAACGGATAGAAATCCTTTAAGCGACGGAACTTTTTTGATGACGACATAATGAATGAATTAATATCTGCTAAAATACGAAGGAGTTCTAAATGAACTCCTCCGTATTAGGTATACTTTATAAAATTTTAACGCTTATTCCAGCCTACCAGTAAAGAGATTCGTGTATTCTCTTTGCCGGGAATAATGGCCAAGTTCACTGGGAAATTCATGTAACCGCTTTTAAAGGTATATCCACCAGCCACAACAAAGCCAGTACCTACAAGACTTACGTTGGGTCCGCAGCCTATTTCCCAGCCTTCACCGGTTCTAAAGCCTACTAGAACATTGGCGCTTGGAATGAACAGCCCTTGATCTAATCCGCCAATAAGCGGTATAAATTCAACAAGTCCTGCACTACCGCCATCCGTTTCAAAGTACTTCCACTCAAATTGCCATCCGAATTGCGAGACAATTTGACCAACAGATACGCCTGAATCAAGTCCAAATCCATCGGCCTTGATATTGGCAGGTTGATTGAGAAAAGTAACTCCTACTCGTGGTCCGTTCAATTTGAGCGGTTTGATACTCGGAACATAGTTGTGGTCAATAATGGGTTCAGTTTGACCGAACGCAAGAGAACTACAAATAACCACCAGCATCAATGTCATTTTTACAATCGTTTTCATAAGGTTTTGTTTTTGGGTTAATCTTCGAGGACAAAGTTCAACCCAACCTCCAGCCTCCTTCTGTCATATAATGCGCAGTAGACATATGATATTGATGATATTTGATTGGTATTGGTCGATTTGTTGAATCTCGCTGTCGAATAATGATAAAACTCTAGCTTAAATGGATGGATTTATCGAAATTTGAAAAACGACCGAGTATTTCAAGTGGGAATTATCAAAAAGTGAAGTGTATGCAAGAGGATTTTAACAGTTTGCTCCGCCAAAGGCTCCCGCAACACGAATTGGTGAAAGTGCTACAGCAACTTTTGGGGCTCAGCCAGGCAGGCGTCTATCGCAGGCTTCAGGGAAAAACAAGCTATACCATTGATGAAACTTTCCGAATTGCCAAGCATTTCGGCTTGTCGCTAGATACATTAACAGGTGGAGGAGATGACTTTATCACCTTTCGCAGAACTCCGTATATCAAAAGGCCTGAAGACTTTGTTCAGTATTTATCTACGAGTCTTGCGCAGCTCCAAAGCTTTATCAAAACACCTGGGAGTGAATTGTTTTACTCTGCTAAAGACATTCCTATTTATTATCAGTTTCGGTACCCTCATCTAGGTCCGTTCAAAATGCGCGTTTGGCTCAACTCGCTCTACGCCGCTGATGTTCAGGAAGAAGGAGGAGTGGCCGTTACCCAACAAATGATCGATCTCTCCAGAGAGCTTTACCGCACCTATATGTCGATCCCTTCTACCGAGATATGGAATGATACAACCGTAGTTAGTTTATTCAAGCAATTGGAATACTATCGCGATTCAGGGCGGATAGACGATAAGGATGCGTTGTTGGTGCTAGAAGATGCGGAGAGCATGATTGACTGGATCTATCGCCAAGCGACGC
The DNA here is from genome assembly GCA_964507215.1 of uncultured Chryseobacterium sp. GTDB lineage: Bacteria > Bacteroidota > Bacteroidia > Flavobacteriales > Schleiferiaceae > RFXV01. The sequence goes on from CAZDPF010000023.1 coordinate 2,399, forward strand.
TCGGACAAAGAATGGGTGAAAGTCTTACGAATGCTCCGCTCAACGTGCCTTTTAAAATGTACTACCATGACATTCTGATCATGGACAATCATATTTATTTCCGATCACCTCAAGGAAGCAACTTGTTTTTGGCTTGGGCTGGTTTGAACTATATCAAAACAGCAGATCCACGAATGATTAAAGAGATGGACCTATTTCTGAATGTTCAGCACTCAAGGTCAACGCTCATTAGCGGTACTGCCGAAATTGAACGCTTGCGATGGAAGCGCCGTGCGGTGGCGCATCTCACGGCCCTCCGAGAGAAAATTCTAAATGGACTTAGCTAATGCCCCTTTCCTTACAGATGGCCTCGTAGGCTTTTTGAACCTGAATGAATTTTTCTTCTGCCCCTTTTTTTACTTCGGTGCCTAGCCCTTCTAACTTGTCTGGGTGAAATTTTTTGACCAAACGTCTATAGGAAGCTTTGATCTCTGCATCAGAAGCCTCAGGATTCACTTCCAGCACCTCGTAATAATGGCTGGTGCTTGTGTGGAACATTGAGCGGATGGAGACAAAATCTTTGTGGTTGATATAGAGGTAGGTGGAAATTCTCTCGATGGTCTCAATCTCATCTTGTGTCACTTGACCATCAGACTTGGCAATGCCGAATAAAAAATGAAGCAATTGCAGTCTAGCTGCATGCGTCATATTGGTGCGAATCTGCTCACAGACTTGGTGAACAGAAATCTTCTGCGGTACAATTTCTCTGAAAAGTCGAAAGCTTTCATTGGCATGTTTGGCCCCGTACATTCGGGCAAAGTATTGCCTAACGAATTGCATTTCTTCTTGGGTGGTTTTCCCATCGGCCTTGATCACCACGGCAGCCAAAACCAAAAGGCTAATTTCAAAATCTCTTGGTCTTGTTTGAGAAGAGTTAAGCACATCTTCTACCTGCTGGCTTTCCTCGGCCTGATCAAATACTCGCCCCAAAGCAAAACCCAATAGCGCTCCTATCGGTCCGCCTAAGGCCCAACCAACACCACCTCCGATCCACTGTAAAAATCTACTCATGGGGGCAAAAGTCGATAATAGCCCCTTTTCAACCTACAGTTTCGCTGAAGGAAAAAACAGCAATTTGAAGGCTTATTTTCAAGTTGCGATCATAACTGCCATCATTACGATGGCACCGATCAAAAGCACCACGCTGCCGATTTGCAGGCTGGCTTTGGTCTTTTTTGTGAGTTCCATTGTAATTAATCCCTTTGCTTGCACGACTAATATAGAAAAATTCTAACTAATGCAATTTCATGCTATTACAAGATTTCCACGAGCAATTAACGGTGCTCCTTATCAGGAAATCGGATTGAGTACCACACTGAAGATGATGAGGCTGTTGGCATCTCTCCCGAAGTACAGCTTCTCAATGGCCTCTAAGACGTCTTTGGCCCTGAAGTAAGAGGTGTGTAATTCGTTGGAGTTGCGCATCGACCATTGAATGGTGTAAGAGTTCTTTTTTTCTCGATGGGTTTTCACATAGTCAAGCATCTGACTCAGGCACTGCACCCTGTCATACCCTTCCACATAGTGAAACAGAAAAGACTGGTTGTGTCGCGGATTCACCGTAATCAAATTGAGCCGAACTTTTCCTGAAGATAAATCGTCGTATTCGAAGACCAATTCCGTGGATCCCAGCGATAAGTAAGCGGAAATCTCTTTTTGTAAGCGACTAATTTCTACGTTGTGCTTGTCTTCGGGCATGAAAAATAGAATTTGCTTGCGAAATTAGGTCAAAAGGGATCGTTGTCAGGCGCCACAAAAAACACCCTGAGGCCATCCATATCTACAGCCAAATAGTGCTTGTCTAGATAATGAATCCTCCAGCGGTCGAGTACTTCGAAGCCATTTTGGTCTAGTAGCATCAATTGATTGCCATCCAATCGATAATGTCCTTTTATTTTTTGACCTGAAGGCGCATCTTGCTGATAGAGAATGAGATCAAACATTCCTTCTTGAAAACGATACACATCGGGAACTGCCTCATACAGATTTTCTCTATTTGAAGGGGTACCGGAATCCCAATAGGCCAAAGATTCCCAACTATGGGCAGTTAAAAGGGTTTCGGCGTCTTTGATCACAGAGGAAGCACTGTCGTTCAAAAGTGTTAACACCAGTTTTGCAGGGTCCTCTATTGAATCTTGTGCGTGCAATTGTGCAGTGAACAGGCCAAACAATAGCCACAATGATCGCATCTTTGGCAAGGTGAAATTGTATGTTGTTCCTACTCCCATTGGCAACCTCGAAGATGCGAGTTTTCGGGCAATACGCCTATTGGGAGAAGTAGATCTTATCTTGGCAGAAGACACACGTACTTCTTCCCATTTGTTGCGGCATTATCAGATCAATACGCCCATGCGGGCTTTTCACTTGCACAATGAGCATACAGTACTTGAGGGCATTGTACGTGAACTTCGGTTGGGTAAGAAAATGGCCTTGATTTCTGATGCCGGCACTCCAGGTATTTCAGATCCTGGTTTTCTTTTGGTTCGGGCATGCGTACAAGCGGGCATCGCTATTGAGTGTTTACCGGGCGCTTCGGCGGTTTTGCCTGCCTTGGTGGCATCAGGACTGCCAATAGATCGATTTGTTTTTGAAGGCTTCCTTCCTGTAAAGAAGGGGAGGAGTTCTCGATTGCTTTTCTTAAAAGACGAAAAGAGAACCATGGCCTTTTATGAATCTCCACATCGTTTGCTGAAAACTCTGCATGATTTTGCGGAGCTCTTTGGCCAAGAAAGACAGGCATGTGTTAGTCGTGAAATCAGCAAAATACATGAGACCCATCACCGAGGTACCCTCCAAGAGCTGATCTTGTATTTCGAAGCACACCCTCCCAAGGGGGAGATGGTGGTGGTGGTAGAAGGAATGGGTAGAAAATCTGCTGTGTCAAAATTGAACGGAGATTGATTTCAGTTGTTATTGTAGGAGATGGTTAAGAAAACAGAATCGAGATTCGTTCGATCAGATGGACTTCCGTTCATTGTTGCAGGTCCATGTAGTGCAGAGAGCTTGTCTCAAATGATTCAAAGCACCCAGCCGCTAGAAGGCATGCCCGTGCTTTCTGCTTTGCGTGCCGGTGTTTGGAAGCCGCGTACACGTCCTGGAGGCTTTGAGGGTTTTGGCCGAGCGGCTTTGCCATGGCTGAAGGATGCTGGAAGAATGTTAAATCTTCCGGTAATGACAGAAGTGGCCAAGCCAGAACATGTAGAGGCCTGTTTGGAAGCTGGGCTTGACATGCTTTGGATTGGTGCGCGCACAACGGTGAATCCTTTCTATGTACAAGAACTGGCGGAGGCGGTACGGGGTGCAGATGTGAGCATCTTGGTCAAGAATCCGATCCATCCAGAAATCGGTTTGTGGGTGGGCGCCCTCGAGCGCTTCGAGCGTGTGGGCATACACTCTTTAGCTGCGATTCACAGGGGGTATTTCAGCTTGAGTTCGGCTCCTTATCGCAATGAAGCGGGATGGGATCAGGCCATCGCCCTCAAAGAACAAATGCCCGAACTGCCTATTCTGTGCGATCCTTCTCATATTGCTGGCCAACGTGAATTGGTTCCTGAACTGGCTGAAATTGCTCTTGAGCTCGGATTAGATGGCTTAATGGTAGAAGTACACAGTGATCCGCCCAATGCTTTAAGCGATGCCAATCAACAAATGGATCCGGCGTCATTTAAAGAAATGATCAAAGGACTCCGAATGCATCGGCAGTTGCGTTCAGAGGAAGAGACGCCTAGCTTTATTCAACAGCAGCGAGAGGCTATTGATCTCCTCGACTCAGAACTGCTGAAGATTCTTGGAAAGCGCATGGAACACGTCACCCAAATTGGTCGGGAAAAAGAACATTCTAATCTGGCTTTGTTTCAGTGGAAGCGTTGGATGGAAATTTTGCAAAACCGCAGAAACGAAGCAGAAAACATAGGCCTCAAACCGGATGAGGTGGAAGAGCTTTTTCGGGTAATTCACAAACACGCCCTCCACCGTCAGGTAGAAGAGGTTCATCGAAAACCAGCACCCCAAAAGGACTCGCTCTACTAAGACACGTTCTGTGAGGCCATGGTGAGATTGCACAGCTTGAAGAGCATGCGCGCACCAATAATGGCATCCCACTCATTTTCAGTAGCTCCTGAAACCTCTACCAAATCAAAGCCAATAATCTTTCGGCCGCTCTCTACTATGGTTTCCAACAACATGAGCACTTCTTCCCACTGCAATCCACCAGGAACGGGGGTTCCGGTATTCGGACAGAGAGACGGATCTAAGCCATCTATATCAAAACTGATGTAGACTTCCTTGGGCAGGGAATGCACGATTCGCTTGCAGATTGTCCACCAATTTTCACCATGTAGTACACTCCTCCTTAGATCGCGGTCATAGAAACAATGAATCCGTCCGGGATATTGCGCTACTACATCCACCTCTTCTTGACAATAATCGCGAATACCAACCTGTACCAGTTTGTGCACTTGAGGGATATCGAGGGCATTGTACATAATGCTGGCGTGCGAGTGGGTAAATCCTTCAAAAGCCTTGCGCAAGTCGAAGTGAGCATCAATCTGAAGGATCCCAAATTGGGGGTGTTTTTCTGCTAAAGCCTGTAAAAGCCCGAGAGGCGTACTGTGGTCTCCGCCTAGCAAAGCCACAATCTTTCCTTCATCTAGCCAACGTTTGCACTGCTCATGTACATTTTTGACCATGGTGGCAGTGGCTGCATTGACTTGTTGAAGGCCTTTTACATTCTCTTTGCCTTTCTCTAACAGTTGGATGTGCTTCACGGCCTTCCTTCGGGCATCACTTCCCAATGAATGCAATGCCGGATCTTCATCTAACATATAAAAACCATGTTGCCAACCTTTGGGGTAATAGGCATCCAAAAGATCTACTTGGTAAGATGCTTCCAAGATGGCCATTGGTCCGTGGGAAGTGCCTGCGCGATAGCTCACTGTGGCTTCCCAAGGTACGGGTACAATGACCAAATCTGACTCTTCAGCCGTAAAAGGCAATCCAAATAATTCTTCTGTAGCCGCCAGTCCATTTGGGTCAAAGGCAGCAATCTTAGACGACTTGTCCATACGGGGCGAAAAATACAACGGCTACATCCCAATTCTCACCGGCAAACAGAAAAGGCTCTCAGATTTTTTTTCACATCTCCTTTTTCGTCTTCCGATTCAATCAGTAAAAAATAGGTGCCGATGGGCAGGCGCTGGCCAAGATCATCTTCGCCGTTCCAAATCATATCGATGAGTCCATCCGAAACGAGGTGTTCTTCTAAAAAGCAGAGGGTATTTCCGAAACCATCTATGATTTGAATTTGAGACAGATGCATCCCGCCAGTCAGTTGAAGTGCAATTTCCAACACATCCTGATGGCCGTCGTTATTCGGACTGATACATTCCGAAGACAATCGAATTCCCGTGGATTTCTCAGCAGTTTGATGATGGTTGCAGGGTGCGCCGGCCTGACCTCCGTATTGGCTGTTGCTGTGCCAATGACCACCAACTCCTTCTCTGCATAAGGAATAACCTTGAGGATCTGCCAATAACAAACTGTGCTGATCTGCATGATAGCGCACAGAGGCCAATACATTCAAAGCAGAATCTAGTAACAGTAATTGTTGGCCATCATCGTTCAGCGTTGGAAACGAACCGAGGGTCATGGCAGTGGAAGTTCTTGACTTCATATAATCAGATAGCTCTTGGCCGCTGATCACCAGCAATCCGCCTTCTGCCAGAAGGCAGGGAATTTCAATGGGGTCTGAACAATCTAGGTCTTCGCCTTCGCCTTTACAAAGCCGAAGTCCACGCAGATCTACAGGTCCTTGACTGTTGTTCTGCAACTCCACAAACTCTACTTGTTGTTGATCAGTATCAAAAAGGATTTCGGCGAAAGTCCATTGTTGGGCAGCCTGGGGAATGGGTTGGTGAATGAAGAAGGTAGTGTCTACCATTGGATCTCCGGAGCAGCTCGAAACCTGACCACTGAGATGGCAACTGACAGGAAATTGAAAATGCTGAAAAGGCGCACTTAAGATTTGCTCTTCCATTGGATTAGTTCGAAATGGCACATTTTCACCATTCAACTGAAGGATTAACTCTTCAGCTGATAAGATCAATTCACTGAACAAGAGTTCCAAGCTGTCTGAATGATTCCAATAATATTGAACCAAACCAAAGGAGGGCTGCTCGAATTCTTCTAAAGTGGTTTGTTGCTCGTTCATCCTACCCGGACTTCCGCCAATGGCCTCATTAGACGCTAGCCAGATTTGCTGGTCAGGACAAGAAAGACTTGAATTCAACTGCCGTTCTAAGGTCCAACCGCCTTCTTTTTTCACAGGATGAGCATAGAATGCATTTGAATAATGGATCAAATCCACCAAACGATGGCGCGCATCCAACAACCGAATGGTTCCTGATTCGTTGGGGAGAAAGTTGCTTGGCCATTGCGTTTCCACACAAGGAAAGGATCCATTGCATTGGGTTTCGTCAGTAATCCACACACATTCGCCAGGCGGCAAGAGAAGGGAGTCTAGCGAGAAAGTCATGCTTCCTCTAGACAGCTGCCAATTCCAAAGCTGAACAGCTTGTTGGCCGAGATTACAGAGCTCTATCCCCTCTGACTCTGGAAGTGCAACCACAGGGGAAGGATCAGCCAAAACTTCGGCGATAAGCACCTCATTCCACGGTACATTCTGCCATTTCCAAGGTCCGATGAGTGTGTCCAATCGGTTTCCACTTAAATCGGGAATGGCTTGAATGTGCAGGGTTAAATCTTGATCAGTAGACACTTGGTCTGGAAAAGAAAGTGTAAGCGTGTTGTGTCTGGCGGAATACGCTATTTGTTCAACTTGGGCAATGAATGGAATGAGATGGAAGTAGTCTGGGTCGAGCACCTCCAAGCTATCGAGTAATTCGTTGAATTCAAGCACAATTTTCCTGTCGGGAAGCGCTTTCCAATGCAGTAATTGCGGCGATGCATCATCAATAAAGTCTTGTCCACTTACGTAGAAGTCATCAAAAAAGAATTTATCAGCGCGGGTGGAGGTATGAAAACACTGCAGGATGAAGTATTGAGAGGCAGTAGAATTGGTCGTCTGGGCAGAACCGAGGTTGATCCATTGTTGACCCTTCCAATGCGCAGTGTCTACCTCCAATTGATACACTTGAGAGGCATCTACTGTTAATCTAATCTGGAGGTCAATAAACTCTTTGTTTAATAGAGCGGGCGGACTCACAATGAGGTCTTCTTCTTGTCCGTTGGTTTTCAGTCCGAATACCACTTGGTCTGAAGTGTTCCCCCCAATTTTCAGGTAAGCGCCATTTTGTGCTTGGTTGGGCGATGGACCATCTGCCCATACGAATACCTTTGTGTAGTTCGAGGACGAAGGATTGAAGTGAAGTTGTACCGAAAGCAACCATTCAGCTTCTTGCCGAATGGTGCTAGGCTTGCTGAGGATGCGCACACCTGTGGAGGCAGGCGCATTTAATTGAAGGGCAGTGTCTACCACAAAGGAGGAAGTGTCACCGCTCCAATTGCGGGAGGAGAACGAAAAAGGAGCGGTAAAATCATCATGCCAAGTCCATTGAGCGTCAACCGAGAATGGCATCAAAAGGAGGAATAAAAAACGTTTCATAGATCCAAAGTATGAAAGGACCTGTTCGTGTAGCGGTAGTAGGCGCAACCGGTATGGTTGGGCAAGAAATGCGGAGAATTTTATACGAAAGACGTCTACCCGTGAAGACCTTAATTCCTGTTGCCTCGCATAAGAGTGTTGGTGGATCGGTAGATTTTGGAGGAACGTCTTTGCAGTTGATCAGTATGGAAGATGCCTTGGCGTTGCAGCCAGAGATTGCTTTGTTTTCAGCTGGCGGAGAGGTGTCAAAGGAATGGGCCCCGAAGTTTGTTGACCAAGGCTGTGTGGTGATAGACAATTCCTCTGCTTGGCGGATGGAACCGCATATTCCGTTGATCGTTCCTGAGGTCAATGGGGCTGGCCTTCAGAAGACAGACCTACTCATTGCCAATCCCAATTGCTCTACCATTCAATTGGTGATGGTATTGCGCCCTTTGGCTGAGAAGTATCGGATTAAAAGGGTGATTGTGAGTACCTACCAGAGCGTCACGGGTACAGGCTATAGGGCAGTGAATCAATTGATGCAAGAAAGGCGTGGAGAAGAATCTTCAGAGGTGGCATATCCCCATCCAATCGACCTTAATTTGATTCCGCACTGCGATGTTTTTGAAGAGGCCGATTACACCAAAGAAGAGCTCAAATTGCTCAGAGAAAGCAGGAAAATTTTAGGACTGCCGGACTTGGCCTTGAGTGCAACAGCCGTGAGAGTTCCCGTTACAGGAGGGCATTCTGAAAGTGTGAATATTGAGTTCGACCAAGAGGTGCCTCCTGATGAGGTGAGGAGAATATTGCAGCATACTCCCGGTTTGATGGTTCAAGACAATCCCCAACAGAATAGCTATCCCATGCCGCGTTTCGCGCAAGGAAAGGATGAGGTTTTTGTGGGACGGATCAGACGCGATCTGTCGCATCCCAATGCCATCAACTTGTTTATTGTATCGGATAACCTCAGAAAAGGGGCCGCCACCAATGCCGTACAAATTGCAGAACTCGTTTTACAACTTCACAATGCCTAAATGCGTCGGCTGAACGACAATGGGTGAACCGTGGGGCATTCATTTTTGTATTCTATCAAAAGGATGTATCAACCATGAGAATACTCGCCCTCCTTGGCCTATGGCTGAGCAGTCTGACGGCATGCGGACAATCTTCTAACGCTACTTCAACCCACAATACCACTATGGATAATTCAAATACCCAATCTGCCATTTTTGCTTCCGGATGCTTCTGGGGAACAGAGTATTATATGAAGCGAATAGAGGGTGTAGTAGCCACCACGGTAGGCTACACAGGAGGAAGCGTTCAGAACCCGAGCTATAAGCAGGTCTGCACCGGAACCACCGGTCACTACGAGGCGGTGAAAGTAGATTTTGATCCTACTCAGACAGATTACGAAACTTTGGCGCGGATGTTTTTCGAAACCCATGACCCCACCCAAACCAATGGTCAGGGCCCGGATATTGGTCCGCAGTATCGCTCGGCCATCTTTTATTCCAACGAGGAAGAGAAGGCCATTGCAGAAAAACTGATTGCGCTTTTAGAAGAGAAAGGCTATCGCATTGCAACGGCTGTGCTGCCAGCGGCTGTCTTTTATGACGCAGAAGACTATCACCAAGACTACTACGACGAGAAAGGCGGAAGGCCTTACTGCCATAAATACAGGCCGCTGTTTTAGTGGTCAGTAGCTGAAAAGTTTTACGCAGCCGAACCTCTATTTGCGATACAAATTATTGTGCATCACATACTCCCAAACACCAGGTGGGAGAAGGTAACGAACATCGCGTCTTTCTTTGAGCGCTTGGCGGATGTGGGTAGAGGAAATTTCCATGCGTGGCGCATTCACCCAAGTAGTATTGGGGAATTCCCGCACGGGATCATTTCCTCTCGGATAAACCAAAATAGGGAAGTGGGCTTCTATATAATCTCCATTTCTCCAGCGGTGTAGGTTCTCCCGATTGTCTGCGCCCATGATGAGATGAAAAGCGTCTTCGGGGTGTTTTTCGCTGAGATGGGCCAGTGTAAGCACGGTATAGCTCGGCCTAGGGAGGTAGAACTCTACATCAGACGCGCGCAAACCGGGCGTGTCTCCAATGGCCATTTGCACCATGTGAAACCGCTCGCGCTCAGGAAGGAGGTTCTTTTTTTCTTTGAAAGGGTTTTGCGGACTGACTAATAGCCAGACCTCATCCAATTGGGCTTCTTGCTGAATGGCTTGGGCAATAATCATGTGTCCGATATGCACCGGATTGAAAGAGCCGAAGAACAGCCCAATCTGCTTCATGCCTCAATGAACTTTTTTACCTTTTGAAGGGCTTCATTCACTGCAACTTCCAGATGATCATTGAACAAAACATGATCAAAAGAGGGAGCAGTGGCCATCTCTTGTTCGGCTTTGGCCAAACGCATTTGTAGTTTTTCCTCGCTTTCAGTTCCTCTATTTCTCAGACGTTCTTCAAGAATTGCTAATGAAGGAGGTTGAACAAATAGCGCCAAGGCGTTCTCGCCAAATTGTTGCTTCAAATTGAGGCCGCCTACCACATCTATATCAAAAACCACTTGTTTTCCGCTTTCCCACAGTCTCTCCACTTCCGCGCGAAGCGTGCCGTAATACAAGCCGGGATAAACTTCCTCCCACTCCAGAAAAGCATCGCGATTGATTTCTTCTTGAAAGGCTTCTGGGCTCATAAAGTAGTAATGCTGCCCCTCTTGCTCGCCAGGGCGAGGTTCTCTAGAGGTGGCACTAATACTAAAAGCCAGTTGAGGAAGCTGCTGAAGCAATCGCTTCACAATGGTTGATTTCCCCGCTCCAGATGGGGCGCTGAAGATGATCAGTTTACCTTTCACTAAAGTATGTTTCCCAGTTGCTCTTTGATCTGCTCCAGATTGTCTTTCATGTCTACCACCCGCTTTTGCATTTCTGCTTGCTGGCATTTTGATCCGATGGTATTGATCTCTCGTCCGATTTCCTGTGCTACAAACTGAAGCTTTCGGCCTTGTCGTTCCCCTTGCTTCATCTCTTGCCGAAAGAGTTCGATATGGCTGTTCAGACGAACTTTCTCTTCGTTGATGTCCCACTTTTCAAAGTAGTAAATCAATTCTTGGTGAAAACGAACCGGATCGGCTTCTACTTTGAGTTCTTCGAAATTTCTTTGAAACCGATCGCGAAGTTGTTGCTTCCGCTCTTCTTCAAAAGGAGTAAGCTCAGCCAGTTTTGATTCAATGCTGTTCAGATTATTCAGCAAATCAACTTCCAGGGCCCGGCCTTCTTGCAAGCGATGTTCTCCCAATAATTGAAATGCTTGCATCAATCCGTTCAAGAAAGGCGTTTCCAAGTCTTCTGCAAGCAGGGTTTCCTCGTTGGTAATCACCTCTGGCATGCGCATCACTTGGGCCAACAAATCTCCATCAACCGCATACTTATTGGCCAAAGAGCGCAGTTGATGGGCGTAGTATTCAAATCGCTTTTCGTCAATTCTGGCCAAGTTTTCTTCATAACTCTGGCCCCAGAAAGCATTGATTTCTACCTTGCCTCTTCCAACATGTTCTTGGGCCATTTGCCGAATCTGCGGCTCAAAGCGGCGCAAAAGCACAGGGATTTTCATGCTGATATCCAACAACTTGCTATTCAAACTGCGAATTTCAATGGTCAGGCTGCGCGAAGCAATTTCTATTTCGGCGCGGCCGAAGCCCGTCATAGACCGAATCATCTAAGAGAATTTGCGCAAAGGTAGCAGCTTGAGCGGGCTCTGCCGGAAAAAGAGCTTGCGCAATGCGTGTGTTAAGCGAAGATTAAGTTCGATATTCGAAATCCGCTAAATCGGCATTATGGAGGTGATCAGTAGCAATCGGTTTGACTTAGAACAATTCCCCAAAGGAGTCATCACACGCTTTTGGTTGCACATCATCAACAACGGATTGGGTGAACCCATTCGAATTCCGATTCTAGTAGCTCGCGGCACTGAACCCGGACCTGTTTTGGGCTTAAATGCGGCCCTACACGGCAATGAGCTCAATGGGATCAATGTTATTCAAAAGCTCTTTGCTGACCTTGATGCCCAAAGATTAAAGGGCAGTGTGATTGGTATTCTGGTGGCCAATATACCGGGCGTGTTGCTCGGTCAAAGGCGCTTCAATGACGATTTCGATCTCAACCGACAGGCACCCGGCAATGAGAATGGCACACCAAGTAGCGTTTATATTTTCCGCTTGATCGATCGGGTCATTCGGCACTTCGATTATCTCATCGACTTGCACACCACAGGTAGTGGCAAGCAAAATTGCTTTCATGTGCGTGCCGATATGAACGAGCCGGTAACCGCCCGCTTGGCGCGTTTACAAAATGCAGAAATCATTTTGCACAGCGAAGCGGATACTGCCAGCCTGCGGGGCTATTGTTCCAGTATTGGCATTCGGTCTTTGACCCAAGAATTGCGAGACCCAATGCTCTTTCAACACGATGTGATTGCAGATTCTATTTGTGGGATACAGAACGTTATGATTGAGCTTGGCATGACAGACGGGGCCATGAGTTTGACCAATCCGCATACGCTGTTGTGCCGTCGATCGCGCTGGACACGTTCTGATGAAGGGGGCATTCTGATGGTGTTACCTCAATTGCTGGAGCGGGTAGAGGAAGGCCAGCTCATGGCGCGCATACGCGATATTTTTGGGGAAGTGCGCAAAGAGTTTCGCATTCCGGTATCTGGAGTGGTGGTCGCCCGAAATGTGAATCCGATTTGCCAAACGGGGATGGGCATCATGAACATCGGATTTGAAATAGAAGAGCTTCCCATGCTCGATAGAATCAATAACGGCGAACATTTGTAAGAGATGGCTCTGATGGCCAGTAGCGCAACAGTTTCTTAAAATGAATGAGCTGGTTTTTTGTACAAGAAACGCGACCTTTCAAGCCATAATTCAGAATAGATGGATAAGCATAACCCTTGGCATCGCGTGGCGGTTGGAGAGCAGGCGCCCTATGTAGTGAATGGCATTATTGAGATCCCCAAGAATACCAGAGCGAAGTACGAACTCGACAAAGAGTCTGGCCTGCTCAAAATGGATCGCGTGCTCTTTTCCTCTATTAACTATCCGCAGAACTACGGCTTTATTCCTCAAACCTACTGCGATGATCAAGACCCCTTAGACATCCTCATCTTGTCGCAAATTGATGTGGTGCCCCTCTGCTTGGTAGAGGCCAAAGTGATCGGTGCCATGCGCATGATCGACTCAGGTGAAATGGATGACAAGATTATTGCCGTGGCTTCTCACGACATGAGTGTGAACCATTACAACGATATCTCTGAGTTACCCAATCACTTTTTGGTAGAGATGCAGAGCTTTTTTGAGGACTATAAAAAGCTTGAGAACAAAACGGTAGCGGTGGAGGGCTTTCAACATGCTGAAGTGGCCCGTGAGATTATTGTGGAGAGCATTCGCGCCTATGACAAGTTGATAGGGCGATAGCATTGGTGCTATAAATACTACCCGAGGTTTTCACTGAGAATTGTAAGGCCTATCCAATCAGATGGTTTTTTTTAATTTGGAAGCCTTAACCACCACTCTTTAAAACCATCTTTTCTAAAAACCACACTCTACCTAAGTGTGCTCTGTTTTGGCAGTTTGCTTTCTTGCGAGCCAGACAATCCCCCAAGTATTAATCCATTTGACCTGCCCCCAACAGAGGAAGGTGTATGGCGGCTAATGAACAGTACAGGGGTGGGCAATGGAGTAGATCACGATTTTCCAAATAATTTAATCAGATGGCAGTTCACTCCCCCCAATGGAGAGCTGAAAATTGTCAATAACAACTTGGGAGGTGCTGTTTTTGACGGACCTTCTTCCGGTGAGTATCCTTACGAATTGCGAAAGTCAGAGGGCGAAAGCTATCTCTTCATAAGCGATTTGGAATTCGGTCAGATGCGTGATCTCACAGATTCCACATTTGTTATTGATCAACGATTCACCTTGGGAGATCCCATCAATGACCCGCATATTTTGAGTTTTCAGCGCTAGCATCTTTCTGCCTTTGGGTGACCCAAGTCATGGACAAAGGCTTTGCGATATCGGAACTTTGAAGGAAGCGAAACCAATAATCCTTCTTCCCGATGCGCCGCCTGATCCCCCTGCTTTCCACAGCCATTTTACTCTTCGTCCTCGCTTGCTCCAAAGAGAATAACAACAATAACAATCTCCCGAACAATCCTACCACTTCCATCAAAGTGACCATGGACTATGTCTTTGGTGCCACCATGGAACCTTGGACTGCGGGCCAGATGATGCGCCATCCGAAAACGGGCGATAGTCTGCGCATCAATACATTCAATTTTTACATTTCCCGGATGCGTCTGCAAAAAGCCGATGGAAATTGGATAGAAGATCCGGTTCCTGCGCATCTGATCTGCGCCGCTTGTCCTGAAGGCTCAAGCATCGAATGGACCAATATTCCTGTGGGTGAATACATTGCTTTGGAATACACCTTAGGTATTGATAGTGCCATGCACGCCAGTGGAATACAAACCGGTGATCTGTCACCTGAACGCGGAATGTGGGATGACGCTTACGGCTACACCATGGTGAAAGCCACGGGCGAGTCTCCCCATAGTTCCACCGGCCAATTTGACTTCTCTTTAAAAGGCCATGAAGGAGAGTGGAATATCACCATGGTCAAACAAACCGATTTCTTTGCTACACCTATCAACCTGGCAGCCAATGCCACTACAGAAATGATGTTGATGGTGAACCCTGCCAAACTGTGGCATTCTGCACCCAGTGTTTCCGTAGTTCACGAGATTGTGGAGCCTTCTTGGGAAGGCGCGGAAATGGCTGCTAACTTTTTTGGAAGTATCAACTATATGGGGAATAACTGAAAGCTTACCTATTGACCTTTGCTTGACTGGGGGGCCTTTGGCCTCCCTTTCTTTTTGATGGAAGTCATTGCAATCAGGCCTTCATCCATCCCAATTTTAAGGGGTAATTCTTCCATCATGAAAGAGCAAATGCAAAAGAATCCGCCATGCGGCGCAATCTATGGATTGGGAGTGGTAGGCGCCGCGATTTACTTCATCAGCTATGCAGGCTCTTTTGGCAGCGGCTTGTTGGGATTTCTCAAAGCTTTGGTCTGGCCCGCCGTTCTGGTTTATGAACTCTTGCGAATGACAGGGGCTTGAAGAAATGGCTAACTTGGAGGGCAAAGCCTGCCGTTTTCCATGAAGCCATTCTTTCTTCTACTTTTTTCCTTCCTCATCACAAAAGTCCATGCCCAAGCCGTTCTCGATAGCCATCGGGTAGCCAAGTTTAGTTATGCATTCAGCATCAGTCCGGAAGGACAATGGGAAGGAGATGGGGCTGATAGTTTGTTGTCTATTGCCCATCAACATCAGCTATTCTTGCTGGGCGAGTACCATGGAGGGGTGCAAATTCCGCAACTGACCAGTTTTTTAATCAGGCAGCTCGCCCCAATGGGCTACAAGCACCATGCAGCTGAAATTGGTCCTGCTGCCCAGTCTGCGCTGCGCCAAGTGATTCAAGCGCCAGATCCGGCTGAAGCCTTGCAACAAATCAATGATCGCTACTACCACCGCGTACAAGAAAGTGAACCCATTCCCTTTTTTATGGGCAAGCAAGACGCCCTCATTTTACAAGCCCTAGCGGATGAACAAATAGCTTTCTATGGCCTCGATCAAGAGTATGTAAACGGACTTCCCCTTTGGTTGAATGAGCTGAAAAGCCTGCCCTGTTGGTTGGAATTCGGACCGCCGATCTCATGGAACGCCATGGATTCTCTGATAGACAAGACCTATAGGCGAGATGAGACGGATAGCCGATTCAATATGTTCGCTTACTTATTGGAGCATGATACCGTTCGGCAGTTCAAAGAACAGGTTTATGCACATGGATGTGCGCAAGCCGTGGCGCTTTTTGACGCTTGGGAAGAGAGCATGAAGATTTACGGAAGCAACTACCAAAGAGGTGGTTATTCTCATGCTAAGCGGGTCAGTTACATCCGAAGAAAATTTGAAGAGGTGTTGGAGAACATCCCGCCCAATGAAAAGCTGCTGGTTCGTATTGGCGCGCTGCATACCGCACGCTCTCATCGATTGGGGGCGTATGATATTGGCAACCTCGCCCAAACGCGAAACTTATCCTCCGTGAGCTTCACCACTACCAATCGCTATTACCAAACTGAAGATGCATTGATAGACCGGTGGAAAGATCGACAAGACCGCCAAACCCAATTTGCCTTCTACCAAATGGGAAGAAAAGACCAATGGGTGCTGATCAACCTCCGGCGCCTGCGGACTGCTTGGCAAAAGGGCGATTTTCAATTAGCCAATGATTACAACTATCATTTGCTTCGGCAGATCATCGAAGACTACGACTATCTTTTGGTAAGCCCTACAGACCAAGACCAAACAATTCTCTTGCATTCGGGTATATCAGAATAGTATGAAATATGAGGCATACCATTCTCTTTCAGAGGTGGAAATTGATCGGATTATTGAGATGGCCTGGGAAGATCGAACCCCTTTTGAGGCCATCCATCATCAGTTTGGCCTGAAAGAACAAGAGGTCATCACCTTGATGCGCAGAGAGCTCAAGCCTTCTAGCTGGAGATTATGGAGGAGCAGAGTTCAAGGCAGAAAAACCAAGCATTTGGCGCTGAGAGGAGTGCAAGTAGATCGCTTCAAATGCAGTAGACAAAGGCACATCTCGCACAATCGCATTAGCAAGCGCTGATTATTCTTATTGCCCTTCGGGGATAGACTGTCGTATCTTTATTTCGATAGACCTCATCAATGGCGTATTCGTGGACATTTCAGTATCAGGCACCTATATTGGAGGTCAAGGCTGTGGGTACAGAAGAACATTTCAAAGAAGCCATGAACTATGCTTTTGCTGTACATGATGCCATTATAGCCAACGGTGCGTGTGGAGTGATGTGCGATGAAAGGGAGTTGATCTATAACCTGAGTTTGGTTGATACATTTAAATTGGCGCAAGGCGCTATGGACCATTATTCTGGTATCAAAGCCATTGCCATTGTAGCATCAAAAGCCCAATTGACCGAGGTGAAACTCTACTGCACCTATTTATCTGTCAACGGTATTAAGGCCCATTCGTTTTTACAATTAGAAGAAGCACGAACTTGGCTCTTGGAACAGTGTAAATCCAATTAAATAGATGAGCGAAAACACCCGTAGTTTACTAAACAGCGCCGGAAGGGCCCTATTGTTCTTATTGGGAGTGAATGTGGTAGCTGCCGGAATTGGCTGGATCATCACGGAGCCATTGGAAGTATTTGCCATCCATCAAGGCGTAGTGGAATTGAATGGCCAAGCGTGGGGATTTCCGTTTCGCTCTTTTTGGGGGAAGACCATCTTGCTTTTGGTTTTCTTCTGGAACCTTTGGATCTATTACCAGCGCGGCAAACTCAGCTTGTACAAGCAAGCGGGTGATGAACGCAATTGAGAAAATCTGCTTTTGATGAAGAACTTTCTTGCGATTGTTGCCGCCACTTTGTGGATCAGCATTTCTGAGTTTGTGCGCAATGAATGGCTACTGAAACATTTTTGGGTAGATCATTATGCTGATCTCGGATTGCATTTTCCTTCATCGCCCATCAATGGAATGGTTTGGGGGGTATGGTCGCTCTGCCTGGCATTGGGGATCTTCATCTTGCTCAAGCGATTTACTTTTCTTCAAAGTGTAGGCATCGCTTGGTGGATGGGATTTGTGATGATGTGGCTGGTTACCGGAAATATGATGGTGTTGCCCTTTGCTATTTTGCTTTATGCCATCCCTTTGAGTGTGTTGGAAGTAGCCCTTGCCGCTGGCATCCTTTTGAAATTAAGAGGCAATCCCTCAGGTTAATCGAATCAGATTGGCTTACTTGCGCGCAAGCCCTTAAAAGGAAATCGCATGTACGCCTCCACGCCTCCCATTCCTACCATAGACCTGCAATTTTGGACGAACTTCCGGAGGGAGGTACATCAACAGGCTGAACTTTCTGGTTTGGAGGTGGTCACGGCCAAGAAAGTGGCTGATCAACTCAGAGCCATGGGGGTAGAGGTGCATGAAGCCATAGGCGGAACGGGGGTTTTGGCCCTCTTTCGATCGCAAAAGGAAGGTGCCCAATTGATGTTCCGCACTGAACTGGATGCCCTTCCAATACAAGAGATCAACACCTTTGCGCATCGATCGGTGACCAATGGAGTGTCGCACAAATGCGGGCACGATGGTCACCTCACCATACTAATGGCATTGGCGGCGCGCCTTCGGCAGTCGCCGCCTGAGACCGGTACGGTGGCCCTGCTCTTCCAACCCGCTGAGGAAACCGGAGAAGGAGCTGCTGCGGTGCTCGCCGATCCTCGATTTCACCAACTTCTCCAACCTCATCAAGTGTACGCGCTGCACAATTTGCCAGGCTACCCTTTGGGTCATATCGTCATCAGAAATGGATCTTTTACCGCTGCCGTGGTCAGCAGGGTGTATCGTTTTCTGGGTAAAACAGCCCATGCCGCCGAACCCGAGCATGGATTCAATCCCGCCCGTGCCCTTAGCCTAGCCGTTGAAGCCGCCCTCCAACAATCGCGCAACCAACCCGATGCCGAAGCATTTTCCGTGGTTACTCCGGTTCATATCAATCTCGGAAGCAAAGACTATGGCATTAGTGCTGGAGCAGGCGAATTGCATCTCACGCTCCGCTGCTGGACCCAAGAGAAGTTGGATCAATTGGTCAGCCACTTAGACCAAGCCATGACACAAATTGCCACTCAAGAGAATCTCCAACTCCAAAGCGAAAGTCTGCATCCTTTTCATGCCAATGAGAACAGTGAAGAAGCCGTTCAGCATTTGAGGGCAGCAGTTGCAGCACTCGCACTCCCTACCGCCACCCGCGACTACCCTTTTAAGTGGGGAGAAGACTTCGGACTCTTCACCCAGCGCTACTCAGGAGCCATGTTCGGCATTGGTTCAGGGGTAGATTCTCCGGCATTGCACAATCCAGATTACGACTTCCCCGATGAATTAATAGACCCGGCTTCCGCCCTCTTTTTTGCCATCGCCAAGCGGCAGTTGGGATGAGGTTATTTCACTCTTCCCGCATCGAAATCAGCAAAGCAGCCTTGCAACAGAATTTCCAATTCATAAGCAGCCTGCTCAACGAAAAGGTGCAGTGGACATCAGTGGTCAAGGGCAATGCCTACGGCCATGGCATTGATCTTTACGTGCCTTTGGCTGAATCATTGGGCGTTCGGCATTTTGCGGTTTTCAGTGCCGAAGAGGCCCTAGACGTACTGCAGGCGAGAACCCGTCCAGAAACACGCATCCTCATAATGGGCATGATTGCCAATGAGCAGTTGGAATGGGCCATCGAACAGCAAATAGCCTTTTTCGTCTTTGATTCGAACCGCTTACAGATGAGCTTGGCAGCTGCCCGTAAAGTGGGGAAGGCAGCCAAGGTTCACCTGGAAATTGAAACCGGTATGAACCGCACCGGATTCCCTTTTCGCATGTTGCCGGAAGCAATCGATTTGATGCGATCCAACCCTGAACACTTGCATTTCGCTGGCTTGTGCACCCATTTTGCCGGGGCCGAAAGTATTGCCAACTATTACCGGATTAGGCAGCAGTTAAAAGCTTTCCGGAAAGGACTAAAAAGAGTTCAAGAAATGGGGCTACAACCTGATAAGTGCCATACGGCCTGTTCGGCTGCTGCCATGCGATACCCTGATACGCGCATGGATTTGGTGCGCATTGGGATTTTGCAATATGGTTTCTTTCCGAGCAGAGAACTGCAAGTAGAGTTAAACCACAAACGAGGCATACCACTCGATCCACTGCGCCGCATTATTAGTTGGAAGAGCCGCGTGATGGATGTGAAATATGTGGGCGCCGGCGAGTTTGTGGGGTATGGCACCTCCTATTTGGCCAATGCCGATATGAAGATTGCCACCATTCCGGTGGGCTACAGTCATGGCTATTCACGTTCGTTAAGCAACCAAGGAAGGGTGCTCATTCGCGGCCAGCGCGTGGTGGTGGTGGGCACGGTGAATATGAATATGATTTCGGTGGATGTCACCCAAGTAGAAGGAGTAGAGAAGGGCGATGAAGTGGTGTTGATTGGCCAGCAAGGGGAGTTGGAGATCAGCGTGAGTTCTTTTAGCGAATTCTCAGACCAAGTGAACTATGAATTGCTCACCCGTTTGCCTCGTGATATTCCGCGAAAAGTGGTGGATTAATACTTATGGCTGTTCTTCTTCCAACTGATGTCTAATGGCATCTAAAGCGGCTTTTTCTTCAGCTGAAA
>CAZDPF010000024.1:0-16190 GCA_964507215.1 uncultured Chryseobacterium sp.
TTCCATAAAAAAGCCCTCCGAAGAGGGCTCAATCAAAACAGAAAGAAAAACTTAGTGACTGGCTAAGTAGCTGGCTACACCGTCGTGCGTAGCGTTCATGCCTGCTTTGCCTTCGCTCCAGTTGGCCGGACAAACCTCGCCCTTCTCTTCAAAGAATTGCAAGGCATCCACCATACGCATGGCTTCATCTACATTGCGACCCAAAGGCATGTCGTTCACCACTTGGTGACGTACCACGCCGTTCTTGTCGATGAGGAACAATCCGCGATAGGCTACCAATTCGCCATCGGCACATAACTCATCGTTCTCGTTGTAGTAGAAGCTGCCCGCCAACACATCAAAATTGGCAGAGATGGTCTTGTTGGTATCGGCCACCAAAGGATAGGTGATGCCTTCAATGCCGCCCTTGTCTTTGCTCAACTGCAACCAGCCCCAGTGGCTCTGCTCGGTATCAGTTGAAACGGCCACCACTTCTACTCCTTTCTTGCGGAAATCTTCTAAACGCGCTTGGAAAGCGTGCAATTCGGTAGGACAGACAAAAGTGAAGTCTTTCGGATAAAAGAACAACAACACATACTTGCTGCCTACATATTGATCCAAAGAGAAATCTTCTACAATCTCTTCTCCGTTGATCACAGCTGCTGCCTTGAAGGAAGGCGCTTTCTTGCCAACTAATACACCCATGGTTTCTTTTTTTTTAGTGTGCGGCAAAGATACAGGGGCCAAAGGGCGAAAACTGACGGCGCTATTCAATCTTTCCTATCTACCGATAGGTAAATTATATCAACTCATGTCCGAAATAGGCCAAGGCAAAAGCGGCCACGATGGAAGCAAACTTGATCAGATTGAACGCGTGACCTTTCGAGCTTTCAAAGAGTATGGTGGTAGACACATGCAGAAAAACACCCAAGGTAATGGCGGTGAGTTCATGCTCTGCACCACGCAAAAAGCCTAGTGAACCTGCCAACACCACGCCCAATACATGCATTCCTCCGAACAATACGATGAGCGCAATTGACCGAGCCTGGCTCACTTGAATAGAGCGCAACAAGCTGTACAACACGATGGTGATGGGAAAACTGTGCAGGGCAATGGCCAAGGTGAGGCTGGTGGCGGTAGCTCCTGCCCCCATGGCGCCAATGGGTGTACACTCTAAAATGGCATGCAGAAAAAGAGCGACCAATAAGGCAGTGGGCATCTTCTTCTTGGGCAAGTCATGAATATGTTGATGGCCATGTTCTACTCCGCCTGAGAAAAGCTCCAGCAGGAGCTGCAGCAGATACCCCCCAATGACCCACAACCCGATGTTGTGGTGATGCTCGCCACCCCCGTGATAGACCATTGGAAGCAAGTCTAAAACAGCTACCGCCAAGAGGTAGGCCCCGCTGAAAGTCAACACCAACCGCATGGTGGTATCGCGTTTCAACGGCAGCAAATGGGCCGTAAGCAAAGCGGCCATTACCGTGAGAAAAAGCCAAAGGGCGTTTAAGTACGTATGCAAAGTATGAGTCTATCGGAGACTTCCGGATTAAACGGCGCGAAGGTATAATCTCCATAGATGGCTTCCACCTTTGCCCCTATTTGTGCGAACATTTGTTCAAAATCATCCAACTTGTACAGCCGAACTCTTTCTTGGTAGTGAAATACCTGATCGTTATGGTGTACGCTAATGTCTTTGTATACAAAACGCTGATCTTGCCGTTTGCGACTTCTAAATAAAATTCCTTGAACACTTTCTTCGTGCCAAGCCTCCTCATCAACAGACTGCTTGACCCGCACTACATTAAGGAAATCCATCAATAAACAACCGCCTTTCACCAAAGCTCCGCACATAGCGGCCAGCATACGGAGGTTTTCTTCTTCTTCATCAAAATAGCCGAAGCTGGTGAAGAGATTGACTACCCAATCAAAAGCGTGTGGAGGAAGATCTGTTCGAATATCGCCATGAATAAACTGCAAACCTTTGCGCTGCAATTGTTGCGCAAACTGAATATTGTGGGCAGACAAGTCGATGCCAGTGGTATCAAAGCCCAAGTCGTGTAAAATGGCCGAATGCCGTCCGCGTCCGCAGCCTGCATCTAAAATGCGGATATGTTGCAAATGGAATTTCTGTTGCATGCGCAACAAGAAAGCACGGGCCTCGTCTTCATCGCGGTGCCGATACAACAAATGGTAGTAGGCTGTATCAAACCAATGGGCATACCAGTCTTTCTCTGCCATTAGCCAAAGATCAAACTTGTAACATTGAAAATGCGCAAGATGGCCACAATAAGTACAGCCGTCAACACATAGCGAATGATGAGGGCGGCCAAGGGATGGGTGAGAAAATAGCGCGTGCCTATCCAAGCACCCGCCATCTGCCCCGCTCCCAACGCAATGCCCGAAGGCCAGTGCATTTTACCAGCGGCAAGAAAGACAAAAAAGGCCGGTACAATAAACACCAATGCCATAATGAGCTTAGTAATATTGGCTTCCACCAGTCCGTAACGGGCATACAGCACCAAAACGGCCAGCATCATAATGCCAATTCCCATTTGGATGTAGCCGGCATAAAGGCCAATGGCAAAGAAGTAGAGATGCAAACCCAAGCTTGATGTTTGGGGCTGTTGGGCAGGCTCGGCCTTCCATCGAGAAGGTTTGAAAAGCAGGGTAAAAAGCAAGAAGATCATCACTACGCCAATCACATATCGCAACCAGGTATCAGGCGTTTCATCGGCCAACCAGGCACCTAGTGCAGCGCCAATAATGGAGGGAATAAACAAGGGATAGGCACTTCTCCGCAGGCTTCGGTTGCGTTCGGTTTTGGGCAAACTGACCACGGCGGTAATGGTTTGAAAAACTACACCTATGCGATTGGTGGCATTGGCCCATCCTGCGGGCAAGCCCATCCACATCAGCAAACTGAGCGTAATGGCCGAACCGTTGCCAGCCAGGGTATTGATGATTCCAGCGGCCAATCCACCGAGCACCAGCCAGAGATATTCCCAATAACCCAGCTCAATCTCCACTTTCACTCTTTTGAAATGCATAATAGAACACCAGGGCCGACAGCAAAGCCACTGTGCCGTACATCATCGCATGCTTCCATGTTCCGATGAGCCATTCGCCCATAGCGAACAATGCGGTATAGGTAAAGAGCACCGCCAAACACCACGACAACAATCGCCATTTGGAAAAGCTTTGGTGCAATTCCTTTCCGATTCTCCAATGGCCATCCGGACGAATGCGTTCCCAGAATTGGCGCAGCGTGCTTTCGGGTTCGGGCGGAGTGAGCCAGGTGACGAGCAGCCATCCGAAAGTGGTGAGGGCTACAGTGAAGTAAAAACTTCCATTGGCTTGTACAAAAGCATCGCCCCAACGGGGTTCTAAAACCCATTTGCCTATGGCCATTCCGATAAAAGGAAAGACCGTTGCAGATACTTCGCTCCAAGCGTTGATTCGCCACCAATACCAACGCAGAATCAACACCAATCCCAAACCAGCTCCACTGCTGATGAGAAACTGTGCTGCGCTGTCTATGGTGGCCAAAGAGGCTGTGATGGGAAGCGATAGTAGCATCAACAAAACGGTAAACACGCGCGAGCTACGCACCAACTTCAACTCACGCTGGGGCGCATTGGCAGACAATACAAATCGGCCCCATAAATCATTGGAAAGGTAACCGGCTCCCCAGTTGAGCTGGGTGCTGATGGTACTCATATAGGCTGATAAGAAGGCCACGAAAAGCAGTCCCTTCAGACCCGAAGGCAATAAGTCGCGCATGGCCAAAACATAGCCACGAGAGGCGTTTTCAACACCCAAATCAGGGTAGAGCAATAAGGCCCCGAGCGCCACAAGAATCCACGGCCAAGGACGCAAAGCATAGTGGGCCACTTGAAAGAACAGCGAGGCGTAGACAGCATCTTTCTCTCTTCGGGTGCTCATCATGCGCTGTGAGATATACCCACCGCCGCCGGGTTCGTTGCCGGGGTACCAACTGGCCCACCATTGCAAGGTGAAATAGCTGAGAAAGGCGCCAATGGTGATGGAGAAAGTGCCTACTCCACCGCTCAAGTCTCCTCCGCCTATGCGTGGGAAGAAATCGAGGCGCCAAGCGGGAAGCTGGGCCTTGATTCCGGCCAATCCGCCCACTTCGGGCTGATCGAGTACCACCACGGCCAATATCACCGAACCGGTCATGGCAATTACAAACTGAAACGAATCGGTTACGGCAATGCCTTTAAGACCGGAGAGCGCCGAATAGAAGGCCACAAAAGCCATAAAGGCAAACACCCACCAAAGGGCTTCGGCTTCGGGAATGTTGAAGAAAACCGAGAAGATGACCACCATGGCTTTGTTCACCCAAGCAATCACAATCAAATTGAGAAAACCTCCGAGGTAAACCGATCGCAGTCCGCGCAGCCACTGGGCGGGCTTTCCTGAATAGCGCAGCTCCAAGAGCTCCAATTCAGTGAGCACCCCGGCTCTTCGCCAATAGCGCGCAAAAAAGAAAGTGGTCAACATTCCTCCTATGAGCATATTCCACCACAGCCAATTGCCCGAAACACCGTGCTGGGCTACTTTTTCGGTTACCCACAAAGGCGTGTCGGCGGCAAATGTGGTGGCCACCATACTCAAACCCGCCAGATACCAAGGCAATGATCTTCCACCGAGCAAGAAGTCTGAAAGCGAACGAGAGGCTCCTTGCCGATAATAAAATCCAATACCCAGTGCAACAAGCAAATACAGCCCAATAATGAGCCAATCTACCAAACTAAAAGGAAGCTGATTCATAGCTGGTAAAGCTAGAATAAGCGTCCGTACCTTAACCGCATGAAGTCAATGACATGGTTGCAGCGATGGGATGGTGATGATCTCACCTTTATCGCCAAGACATTCAAGGGTTTTGAAGGCCTGTTAGAAAAGGAGTTAATACAATTGGGCGCCCGGGAGGTGAAGCCCCTCAATCGCGCCGTGCAGTTCAAGGGCGACATGGGCTTTCTCTACAAAGCGGGTCTCAGCTTATCAACGGCATTGCGCATTCTCTGGCCTTTGGCATCTTTTCAAGCCGATGATCCCGAAGCTCTTTACGCCACCGCCTCGCAGCTGCCCTGGAGCGAGATTATTCGTCCTGATCAACGCTTTGCCATCCAATTCACCGTCAATTCAGAGCTCTTCAGCCATTCGCAGTTTGCCGCCCTCAAGCTCAAAGATGCTTTGGTAGATGCCATGCGCAAACAAACGGGTAAACGTCCGGATGTAGACCGCAATGATCCCGACATCATTATTGATTTGATGATTGCCCACGACCAGGTGCACCTGGCCTTGGATGCTTCGGGTGTTCCTCTTTTTAAGCGCGGCTACCGAAAAGATACCGGCAAAGCGCCCATCAACGAGGTCTTGGCCGCTGGCCTGATCAGAATGAGTGGTTGGGATGGAAGAAGGCCATTGTTTGACCCCTTCTGCGGAAGCGGCACCTTGCTGATTGAGGCCTGTATGTACCATATGGAAATTCCGCCCGGACTGTTTCGCGAGGCCTTTGGTTTTCAGCGATGGAAAAATTACGACCCCGCTCTTTTTGACAAAGTACGCGAAAGCAGAATCGACCGGGTGAAGGAACCCATGGTGGAAATAGTAGGCAGCGACCGCGATGAATGGGCCTTGGAAAAAGCCTTCGCCAATATTCAACAAGCGGGTATGACGGATATGATTCGCTTAGAGCAGGCCGATTTCTTTAAAAGCGGGCCACCGTTTGAGCGCAATGGCTTCCTCGTTGGCAATCCGCCCTATGGCGAGAAACTCAAGCTGCCTTCCGATGAGTTTTACGTGCAAATTGGCGATACCCTCAAACGCGAGTATGCCGGCTGGGAAGCTTGGTTGATTATACCCGATACTGAAAAAGGAATTGGACTAAAACCCAAGGCCAAATTCCCCATCCTCAACGGAGATATCGCTTGCAAATGGAGTGGCTACCAATTGTTTGAAGGCACCCATAAAAGTAGAAGACAAGGCGGAAGTTCTTTTTAATTTCATGCCACCGTAGCAACTCCCTATTCCAAATAGAAAAGACCATGAAACGTATAGGCGTATTTACTTCAGGAGGTGATTCACCGGGCATGAACGCTTGTTTACGTGCCGTTGTGCGCACGGGTGTTGCCAAAGATTTGGAGATTTATGGCATCTATCGCGGGTATGAAGGAATGATTGAAGGCGATATTGTTCCCCTCGAGTCTAAAGATGTGAGCAACATCATTCAAAAAGGAGGCACCATTCTTAAATCGGCCCGCAGCAAAGAATTCATGACCCCCGAAGGCAGAAAAAAGGCCTATGACCAGCTGCAAGCACATGGCATTGAAGGACTGGTGGTGATTGGTGGAGATGGATCGTTTCGCGGGGCCTCTATCTTTCACGAAGAATACGGTATTCCCGTAATGGGCTGTCCGGGTACCATAGACAACGACCTCTTTGGTACAGACTATACCTTGGGCTATGATACGGCCGTGAACACAGTGGTGCAGGCAGTTGACAAAATCAGAGACACGGCCAATTCGCACGACCGCATGTTTATTATTGAGGTGATGGGTCGCGATGCGGGATTCATTGCCCTCCGCAGCGGCATTGCCACCGGAGCAGAAGCGGTTTTGATTCCTGAGACCAAAACCTATATCAACGAGCTCATTGAGCTGCTGGAAAAAGGTTGGAAGCGCAAGAAATCAAGCGCCATTGTGATTGTAGCCGAAGGCGATGATGCCGGCGGTGCCTACGATGTGGCCGCCAAGGTGAAAGCCAAATTCGACCGTTACGATACCCGCGTGGTAGTCCTCGGACATATTCAACGTGGGGGAAGTCCAACGGCCATTGACCGCCTCTTGGGTAGCCGCATGGGGCATGCAGCCGTAGAATCCTTATTGGCTGGCAGATGCTGTGAAATGGTGGGCGTGGTGAACCACACCATTACCTATACCCCTTTTGACAAGGCCACCAAACACCACCTCGAGGTGAGTCCGTATCTCTTGGAACTGGTGGAAGTGCTATCGAGTTGAACTACGCGCGCCTCATTCTCCCTCTGGCCGTTCAAGGGCCTTTCACCTATCGCATTCCCCCTTATTTGCAAGACAAAGTGCAGATCGGATCACTGGTGGTGGTTCAATTTGCCAAACGCAGGCACTATGTGGGTTTGGTGATTGGGTTGGATGATGATTGCGATCTGGAGGAGGTGAAAGAGCTGATCGAATGCATCGATGATTTGCCCACGGTGCCAAAGCAAGCCGAAAGCTTCTGGAATTGGATCGCCACCTATTATTTATGTACGCCCGGGGAAGTATTGAATGCCGCCCTGCCCTCAGGATTAAAGCTCGATCACAAATTATGGGTCACCGAGGGGCCCGAATTTCACGAGGCAGAAGACTTGCCCATGGCGCTGCAGCTGCTGCCCGAAGGCGGTATTACGCTTGACGAAATGATGACGCGTTTGGGCGATGAATTTCGCATGAACCACCTCAACCATTGGATACGTGAAGGCATCTTGGAATTGCGCGATGCTTGGTCGAAACGAAAACACGCCTTGGGAGAGAAAATTATTGAACGGGCCACCGATGAAGACGGCCTGCACCATTTTCTCAATACCAGCTCTGCCCCTCGACAGAAAGAACTGCTGCTCCATTTTTTGCATCTCCAAGAAAGCCAAGACTTTGTTCGCCGAAAAGACCTCTGTCCGCAGCCCTATTCCTCCACCCTGCTCAAAGCGGTACTCGACAAAGGAATATTGAAAGAACGCCTGTTAGATCCGCAAGAACTGCCACCTTCTACTGAAAAAGGCCTGCAAGCGTTATCTGCAGACCAGCTGGAGGCACTGACGAATATTCAAGCGGGTTTTGCGCAAAAGAAACCCTGTTTGCTTTATGGCGTAACCTCCTCGGGGAAAACAGAAATCTATACCCATCTCATCCAAGAAGCCCTTGGCCAAGGCAAGCAAGCACTCTTCTTGCTTCCAGAGATCGCATTGACCACCCAAATGATCATGCGCATGCAAAAGTGCTTTGGCAACCGCGTGCTCACCTACCACTCTAAAATGCCTGATCAACAGCGGGTGGCCGTTTGGAAGCGCATTGCGCGGGGCGATGAGGTATTGGTTCTGGGCGCCCGATCTGCGCTGCTGCTGCCCTTTCAGCAGCTCCATTTAATTGTGGTGGATGAAGAGCATGAGCCCACTTACAAACAACAAGATCCTGCACCGCGCTACCACGCCCGTGATGCCGCCATTTACTACGGACAAAAATTTCACTGCCAGGTGCTGCTCGGCTCGGCCACCCCTTCGGTAGAAAGTATGGAGAATGCCGAACAAGGCCGATTTCACCTCGTACGATTGCACAAACGCTTTGGCGATCATCCCTTGCCCAAAATACAATTGCTCAATACTGCCGGACTGAAAGAGGGGGATGAAGGATTGAGTACCGCTCTGGTAGATGCCATCAGAAATCAGTTGAACGGAGGTAGGCAAGTGATTCTCTTTCAGAACAGACGCGGTTTTTCGCCTTATGTGATTTGCGAAGAATGCGGAGAAGTTCCTGGCTGTCCGAATTGCGACATCAGCTTGAGCTTTCATCGCTTTGGTCATCAACTGCGCTGCCATTACTGCGGTCATCGCGAGGCCTATCCGGAAACTTGTAGGAGCTGTAGAAAAGGAAAATTGGTGGTACAGGGCATCGGTACCCAGCGGCTGGAGGCTCACCTAAAAGAACTCTTCCCTGAAGCAGGAATAGAGCGCTTAGATGTTGACAGCACCAAGGGCAGAGACCAGATGCAGCAATTGATCGATCGGTTTGAAGGCGGCCAAACGCAGATTTTAATCGGCACCCAAATGGTAACCAAAGGCCTTGACTTTAGAAATGTAGGATTGGTTGGGGTGATTTCCGCCGACTCGCTCTTGAGCATCCCCGATTTCCGCACCTATGAAAGATGCTATCAGTTGATTGCGCAGGTTTCCGGAAGAGCGGGAAGAGGTCCGGGAGGTGGGGAGGTGCTCATTCAAAGCAAGAATACCAGCCTCGACATCCTCAAAAATCTGCGCGATTACGAATACGATCGCATCTATGATCGCGAGCGCTTCATTCGGCAGAATTACCATTACCCCCCTTTCACCCGATTGCGTCGACTGGATTTGGCTCACCCTAAAAAAGAACAAGTGGAAGCCGCCGCTCGCCACCTGACCCCCAGCTTTCAAAAGTTTTACGGAAAAATGGTGTTGGGTCCGGAAGCGCCAACAGTAGGCCGTTTGAAAAACCGCTATCTCCAACAGTTTTTGATCAAAATTCCCAAAGCCCATCAACCAAATGCGTATAAAAAAGCCTTGCTTGAAACCTTGGAGCACTTCAAAGATCAAGCTTGGATGAAAGGGGTGCGTATCCTTATTGATGTTGATCCAATGCAGTAACTTAATTTCGCACAAAACGCAGTCATCCACATGTCATCTACCCACTTTAAAGGAATGCCCGTAGAATTATCAGGGGAAGTTCCAGCAGTAGGCCAAAAAGTTCCAGATTTCAGTTTAACAGGCCTTGATCTGAGCGATTTCAACATCGATCGCTACCTCGGTCAACGACTGGTAATGAACATCTTCCCCAGTATTGACACCGGTATCTGCGCCATGTCTGTTCGTCGCTTCAACCGTGAGGCTGCCGAGCTGAACAACACCCGTGTGCTCAACATCTCCAGAGATCTCCCTTTTGCCCAGAAACGCTTCTGCGGTGCGGAAGGCATTGAGAATGTAGATATGGGTTCTGATATGCGCCCGGAGAGCAATTTTGGAGAGGAATATGGCTTGGTACAAATGGGCGGTCCTTTGGCCGGAACTTTGGCCCGTGTTGTACTGGTTCTCGATGAAAACCACAATGTGATTCACTCCGAGGTAGTACCCGAAATCACCCAAGAGCCCAACTACGAAGCCGCCCTGGCCGTACTGAAATAATTGGGTGTTGCGCTTATTGCTTTTGCTCTTGGCCATTGTTGGATGCGGTTTCTATGCATCCGGCCAAGATTGGGTGGCCCTCAGTGGCAATGACACCCTGCATGGCGAAATCAAAAGCATGAACCGCGGGGTGCTGCAAATGGAAACCACCTACAGCGCCAGCGACCTCAAAATTGAATGGGAAGAGGTGAAGGCCATCTACTCTAGCCGGTTCTTCACCTTTTCTTTGAATGATGGCACCCGACTTTCTGGCAGCTTCGCGATGGCAGATAATGGACCAAGCATCATTATCACCGATGAAACCGGGCAGCAGACGCTAACTGACCTAGATCAGGTGGTCTATATCAAACAAATAGACCGCGATTTTTGGAGCCGCCTCAGCGCCTCTGTAGACCTTGGCTTCAGCTATGCCAAAACCAATAACTTGGTGCAATTCAATGGCAGGTCTACACTCGGGTATCTCACCGAAAAATGGCAACTCGATTTTAGTTTTAACACCGTACAATCTCAGCAAGACAATGTTGCCGATGTGCTGCGCCGTGAAAACAAAGGATCTTACAGCTACTTTCTGCCAGGAAAATGGTGGTTTATTCAGGGCAGTTTTGGCTTTCTCACCAATACAGAACAACTGATTGACCTGCGTACCACTTCTAAATTAGGACTGGGCTCTTACTTCATTCAAACCAATACCGCGTATTGGAGCTATGGCTTCGGCTTGGCCTCCAATATTGAGCGTTTCTCTACCGGTGAAGCCGAAAATCGAAATACCGCTGAAGTGTATGCCGGCACCGAATGGAATCTGTTTGACGGCGAAAACATCAAAGTACAATTGGGTTTTATCACCTATACCGGAATTACTGAACAAGGCCGCTTTAGGGCCGATGGCACTTTTGATTTCAAGTACGATCTGCCCTTGGATTTCTATATCGGGGTAGGCGCCTCCTTGAACTATGACAACCGGCCGGTGGAAGTGGATGGCATACGCGGACAAGAAACAGACTACGTGACCACCATCAACTTTGGTTGGAGCCTATGATATGGAGTTGCGCACCCGCTGGGTAAACTTGCGCAAAGCCATCTTCTCTTCTTCTCCGGCGGCTATATCCTTCAAAATTTCAATGGCCCCAATCACGTGGGTCAATTGATCTCCGGGTTCGTCCGGACCCAAATCAATGGCGGGTGTTTGTTCTTCCAACAAGGCTTCCTCAGCTTGTTGCAACTCTTCTAAGGAGTACTTGCTCACCAAGTCTTTAATGGCAGGAATTCTCATGCTTCGCGGCCTTTTTGAATCAATTGACGCAGATAGTCTTCTTTGCTGCTGGCCGCACCTTCTACCAACTTTCCATCTTTGAAAACGGCCAAAAATGGCAGGTTGTCTACTCCTGCCGCTTTGCGCGCTTCAGGATTCCGTTCGGCATCTACATCCAAAAAGCGGATGTCTGCATGCTCTTCTTCATTGGAAACCCGCTTGAACTTGGGGGCAAATAATTTGCAGTTGCCACACCAATCTGCGTAGTACTTCACCACGGCCAAACCGGAGGTGCCCACCTGCTCTTGAAAGTTCTGATCGTTAACGTCTATTACAGCCATTGCTTTTTGCTTTGAATGGGGCAAAATTAAAGGGGGAACCCGGCTCTTCTGATAGAAGAAATCTATTGCGAAATTGGCTGTTGCCGTCGGAAATACAAATCGCGTACTATACCATCGCTCAGGCCCACTTTGGGCACAAACATCTTTCGGCATCCAGACCATTCCATGGCAGAGATATAGATCCGGGTGGCAGGCACAATAACATCTGCGCGGTCTGTATTCAAATCGAGGCGTTTCACCAATTCATCTGTGGTAAAGCGCTTCAAGAACACATACTGTCCTTCCAGATAGTCGAGGCTGATGGGCACCCCGGCGGCCTTGCCGCTCATCTTGAACAAGCGGTTAATATTACCCCCGCTGCCAATCATCGATACATCTTCCAATCCTTCCGTCACCTCTTTCAGCCAAGTGCGCATTTCCTTCCACTCAGACTTCTTGTCACTGCCGTTCAAAATGCGAATGGTGCCCAAGGTGAAGCTTCTACTCGCCTGAATTTCATTGCCTCTGATGAGAGAAAACTCTGTGCTCCCTCCTCCCACATCCATATATATGAAGGCATCTTCATCTGTTTGAAACTGGGCGAGCACATTGGTTTGAAAAATCAATCGCGCCTCTTCTACTCCATCAATGGCTTCAATCTGTATTCCTGTGGCTTTGTAGATGCGCTCAATCACCTCGGGACCGTTCTTTGATTCGCGCAAAGCAGAGGTAGCACAGGCCCTAAAAGCCTCCACATCATTTACCCGCATGATGCGATCAAAGGCCTCTATGGCCCAAATCATTCGGTCAATATTGCGTTCGCTGATCTTCCCGTTTTTAAAAGCATCGGCCCCTAAGCGAATGGGCAAACGGGCCAAGGAAGATTTCTTAAACAGTACCTTAGATCCATCCTTGATGGCGTTGGCTACCAATAAGCGAACGCTGTTGGACCCAATATCGATGCCGGCGAGTTTGGTAAGCTTCAACACAAGGACTTTCTGACGAAATTACTCCAATTGCCAAGGCGTGTTGTTCAACATTATGACGCGTTATTCACGCTTTTTCTTCAGCTTCTTTTTGTGATAATCGTACAGCGCCAATTGCGCCCGCAACGGTTTCTTCCCATCGTTTCGGTAGGTATTGCTGGTCTTTTCTCCCTGCCGGCGCGCTTTCACATTGTCTTGCCAGCAGATCTCAAAATGATCCATCAGCTCTCGCTGAATGCTTTTGCTATAAACTGGCACAGTGACCTCTACGCGATAATCGATGTTCCGTTTCATCCAATCGGCCGAACCGATGTAGTAAGCAGCCTCTCCGGCATTCGCGAAAATGAAGAGGCGGGTATGTTCTAAAAAGCGATCTACAATGCTGATCACTTCTATGTTCTCACTCAATCCTTTCTTCCCCGGAACAAGGGAGCAGATGCCCCGGATGATCAACTTGATCTTTACGCCGTACTGGCTGGCCTCGTAGAGCTTGTCAATCATATCGAGGTCTGAGAGCGAATTCATTTTGATCCAAATACCCGCGGGCAGACCATTCTTGGCATTTTCGATCTCCCTGTTGATGAGTTGGCAGAAACCCGAACGGGTGAAGTGCGGAGAAACCAGCAGATGCTCATACTTCTGCACCAAATAATTGGAATCGAAGAAGTCGAACAACATGCCCAGCTCTTTGGTGATCTTCCGATCGCAGGTCAGAAGGTGGTAATCAGTATAGATGCGCGCGGTGCTCTCATTGAGATTGCCTGTGCCGATGGCCGCATAATCTCTGAGTTTTCCATTTTCCAAGCGACTGATCAAGGTTACCTTGGAGTGTACTTTCAATCCGCGCACGCCAAAGATCACCCGCACCCCTTCTTGCTTCAGCTCTTGGGTCCAACGGATGTTATTCTCTTCGTCAAAGCGGGCTTGCAGCTCAATAACCACCGTAACTTCTTTGCCGTTTTTGGCCGCGTTGATCAGGGCGCTGATAATGCGCGACTTGCTGGCCAAGCGGTAGAGCGTGATGCGAATCTTGCGCACCTTGGGGTCGATGGCTGCTTCGCGCAAGAAACGGATGTAATAAGAGAAGGTGTGGTAGGGAAGGAAGAGCAAAACATCTTTCCTCCGAATCACTTCCAGCAAACTCCTATTCAGATCGAGATCAGGGTGATGCAATGGAGGCAATGACGGGTTTTCCAATTCCGGACCGCCCACATTGGGGAATTTGATATAATCTTTCTTGTTGTGGTAGCGCCCTCCAGCAATGAGGCTGTCAAAACTGTCGAGCTCCATACGCTCTACCAAGTATTGCAGTAGGTCGCTGGAAATATCGCGGTCGTAGATCAAGCGCACCGGATCGCCACTTCTGCGGTGACGCACACTCTTGGCCATCTTCTCCAAGAAGCTCTTGCTCAAATCATTGTCGAGATCGAGCTCAGCATCTCGGGTAATCTTCACCACATGGCCCTCAATATGGTCAAACTCGAAGATGAAGAAGATATAATTGAGGTTGTAGCGGATGAGATCCTCTACATACATGATGTACTTCTTGCCATACTTGGGCAATTCAATAAAGCGGCCGATGAGATCGGCGGGCACTTCAATGAGGGCGTAACGCGGATGATCAGGGTCTTTCTTCTGTACAATTTTAATGGCCAGGTAGATCGACTTGTCTTTCAGCTCCGGCAGTTTGGCCATATCGGTGATCATGAGCGTAAACACCGATGGACTCACTTTTTCTACAAAGTAGTTGCGAACAAAGACTTTCTGACTTTGGGTGAGTCCATTCTCATCCACAATCATAATATCTTCTTCGGCCAAGCGCTGCACCAGTTCATCGTGAATGCGCTGCCCTTCTATTTGCTGCTTGCGCACAATATCTGTGATCTCGTGCAGCAAGTCTTCCGGACTAAATCCGGCCAGATCGCGTTCCAGGCTTTTGGTCTTCCCCATTTGGCTCATGCGCTTGATGGAGGCGTAGCGCACGCGGTAGAACTCATCGAGGTTGTTGGAAAAAATTCCCAAAAAACGCCATCGTTCAATCAAAGGCACCGAAGGGTCTGCGGCTTCTTGCAGCACGCGGGCATTGAATTCCAACCAACTCAAATCGCGGTTGATGTAACGGCGGGTAATAATGGGGATCACTTGGATTGTCGTCTCTTGGGGTAATCAAAGAAAAGCAACTCTGCCTGTCCGTCAATGTGGGCCCAATGGTCTATTTCAAAGCTCAAACAGGCAATGCCGGTGGTGGGGAGTTTGTCTATGCGGTGGTCGATGCAGCGATTGAGGAAATTGGTCATCCCCGGATTGTGCCCAAAAATCATGGCGCTGTTAAAGTGATCGGGGATGGCGCGCGCCACTAGCTCAATGTCGGTAGCCGTGCAGTCATAAAGCTCCTGCACTATGCTGATGTCTGAGAAGGGATAGCCCAGTTCTCTGCTAAAAATCAAAGCAGTATGCAAGGCACGGGTGGCAGGACTAGAGAATAAATGTTCAGCGGACTCGCCTTGTTCTGCCAGCCAACGAGCGGCGGAATAGGCATCGCGAACGCCTCTTCCTTTCAAAGGTCTGTCGATGTCGAGCAGTCCTTCTTCTTCCCAACTGGATTTGGCATGCCTGACCAAAAAGAGTTTTTTCATGATGGCGTTGCGCTCAAGAGAGGGTAAATTAAAGAACTCCTTTTAGAGCAGACTCAAAAGCGACAAAAAAATAAACAAAGCTTAACGCTTTAGTGCTCTAACTTCTTGGCCTCCTCCCAAAAGACATCCATCTCTTGGAGGTTGAGGTCACTCAATTGCTGACCATTTTCTTGCACCCGCTGTTCCATGTACTGAAAGCGGCGCATGAACTTTTTGTTGGTGCGCTCGAGGGCCGATTCGGGGTCTATTTTCAAGAAGCGACTATAGTTGATCAGGGCGAAGAGCAGATCGCCAAACTCTTGTTCTATTTTGTTTTGCTGCCCTTGGGCCACTACTTCCAAGAGTTCTTGTTGCTCTTCTTCTACCTTTTCCCATACCTGCTCAGGGCGCTCCCAATCAAAACCGGCACCGCGTGCTTTGTCTTGAATGCGCACGGCTTTCACCATGGCCGGCAAAGAGCGAGGCACGCCTTCAAGTACACTTTTTCTGCCTTCTTTGAGTTTGAGCTTCTCCCAATTGGCTTTCACCTCTTCTTCATCGGCTACTTGCACATCTCCATAAATATGGGGATGCCGATCAATGAGTTTGTCGCAGATGCCATTGAGCACATCTGCGATGTCGAAGGCCTTTTTCTCTGAACCAATTTTGGCGTAAAACACCATGTGGAGCATGATGTCGCCCAGCTCTTTGCGAATTTCTTCGAGGTCGTTGTCGAGAATGGCATCGCCCAGCTCATAGACCTCTTCAATGGTCAGGTGGCGAAGACTTTCCAGCGTTTGCTTGCGGTCCCACGGACATTGCGCACGGAGGTCGTCCATAATGTCGAGCAGTCTACCAAAAGCCTTGAGCTGTTCGTCTCGGCTGTTCATCTTAGGCCTTTTCGTCGGCTTCTTCCGAAGATTCTTCCTCGGCCGCTTCATCTGCGGCTTCTTCCGCAAGCGGGGTTTCTTCTGCGGCTTCAACCTCTGTTTCGGCTACTACTTCCGCTTCGGTGGCGTCATCTTCGGCTGTTAACAAACCGTGTTCGTCTAAAATCAAGTACCAGCCCAACAC
>CAZDPF010000024.1:16290-21163 GCA_964507215.1 uncultured Chryseobacterium sp.
CATCTTCGGCTGTTAACAAACCGTGTTCGTCTAAAATCAAGTACCAGCCCAACACCTTCTTCACATGACTGGCGTACACCCTTTCCTCATCGAATTCAGGCAATACCTGGCGGAAGAAATCGAGCATCTCCTCTTTGGATGCCTTGAGATCAGGCAGCTTTTGCTCAGCGGCATAGGTGCGCATGGAAGTGAAAATCTCCGCCAGATTGACCTCTTCACCATAGGTGTAGATGGCGATGTCTTTCAAGCTGCTGACCTGTTGCGAAGCCGATACCGAAATGCGCTTGCCATCAGCCAAGGCTTCAGCAATCAAACCATTGCGGCTCTGAGCCACCATGCGGTAGAGTCCGGGCTTGCCGGAAACGGAGAGTATATCGTCGAGTTTCATTCTTGTTCGGGGGTATTAGAAGATTGTTTCCAACTGTCGATCACGTCTAGCAAATTGCTGTTGTTCTCCAACAGAAAGAGCAGTTCCTTGGCCGTAGCGCTGCGCGGATGGGTTGGAAAGCGTTTGATAAAAGCGTCGTAGTTCTTCTTGGCTTCGTCTTTATTGCCGATGAATTCATCCCAAGTATAGGCCTCTTGGAAGAGGGCTTCGGCCGCAATCTCATGGTCGGGCCAACGGTTCCGCACCTTCTGCATGGCCACCACGGCCTCCAACTCTTCGCCTGGAAGCGAGCGCAACAGCAGTGCCGATTGCAATTGCCTGAACGGACTGATAGAATCTTCTGGATGGGCCGTTGCCGCTTTGAATAACAGTTGGGCAAACTGTCTAGTAACAGCAGTGTCTTCAGGCGCCGCTTTGTAGCGTGTTTGCCATTCCATCAATTCAGCTTCATAAGACGTATCGGCTTGGGCACAAGCCACTGCCAATGCAGCGATGAGCAGCAAGAACGAGAAGATTCTCATTTCATCTTTGGGAATTTCATTCGGTAATCTACGCGCACCTTGCCCTTCGAGATATTGCCCAGACGTCCTCTGAGCAATTGCTTTTTGAGCGGTGAAAGATGGTCTGTAAATAAGATCCCATCTATATGGTCATATTCATGTTGAATGACGCGAGCAATCAAGCCATCGAAGCGCTCTTCGTGCACATTGAACTGCTCATCTTGATAGCGCAGCAGAATTTCTTTGTGCCGCACCACATCTTCACGCACATCTGGTATAGACAAGCAGCCTTCGTTGAACGCCCAAGGATCGCCCCCTTCTTCTACCATATGGGCATTGATAAAGGTGCGTTTGAAGTCTTTCAGCAATTCGTAATCGTCTTCGCCTTCATCGGCAAAAGGTGTAGTATCTACGATGAACAATCGAATAGCACGACCAATTTGTGGAGCCGCCAAGCCAACGCCTTGGGCCCCGTACATGGTCTCGTACATATTCGCAATCAAATCTGTCAGCCCGGGATAATCGGGGGAAATATCCGCTGCCATGCGCTTGAGCACCGGATCTCCGTAAGCAACTATGGGTAAAATCACAGCCAGCAAAGGTACAACAGCGCAGGGGGCTAAAAGGAACTGCACTTTGCGATATTTGCAGCCCTCATGATCTCTACGCTTCAACAACTCGCTGAGCGATTTAGCGCTCATCCCGCCTTAGCTCAGCTGCTGCAACTAGCCGAAAACAAAACCGCCGGAAAGGTGGGCCTCAAAGGATTGGCAGGCGCTATGAACGCCTTGCTGGCAGCAGGATTGTTTCAAAAGCTCGACCGTCCGGCGCTGTTTATTCTGCGCGACAAAGAAGAGGCGGCTTACTTCCTCAACGACCTCGAAACCCTCATCGGCAAGAAAGAAGTGCTGTTTTATCCGGCCAGCTACCGAAGGCCGTACGAGATCGAGCAGACTGACAATGCCAACGTACTGATGCGCGCAGAAGTGCTCAATAGGCTCACCAGCCGAAAAAAGCCCGCCGCCATTGTCACCTTCCCAGATGCCCTCTTTGAGCAAGTAGTCACCCGCGAAGAACTCAGCAAAAACACCTTGCAACTGCGGCAAGGCGATGCCCTCGGACTGGATTTTTTAAATGAAACCCTGTTTGAGTACCAGTTTGATCGCGTAGACTATGTGTACCGTCCGGGCGAGTTTTCCATCAGAGGCGGCATAGTAGACGTATTTAGCTTTTCCAATGAACTCCCCTATCGCATTGAGTTCTTCGGCGATGAAGTAGACAGCATCCGCACTTTTGATCCATCCACCCAGCTCTCGGTAGAAACCATCCAAAAGATTCAGATCCTTCCCAATGTGGAAGACAAAATGCAGATGGAGCGCCGGCAGAGTTTCTTGCAATTTGTACGGCAGAAAACCTGGCTGTGGATAGAAGACGAAGCGCAGCTCTTGCACCGCACCGAGCGCTTGTTTGAGATGGCCGAAGAAGCCTTCCAAAAACTGCAAGCCACCGTTCAAAGACAAAGTCCGCAAGAGCTCTTTCTCTCGCCTGATCGCCTGCGCGAAGAACTCGACCTCCATCTGCGATTTGTAGACAACAGTGCCGATGCCGAAGTAGTGCTACAAGGTCAACCTCAGCCCTCCTTCAACAAGCAATTTGAACTGCTCAGCGCCCAGCTCAACACCCTCACCGAAGAGGGCTATCAGAATTTTCTCCTCTGCAGCTCAGACAAACAAGTAGAGCGCTTTGAAGCCATATTTGAAGACATCGGCCAAAGCGTAGACTACAGACCCGTACTGGGCGGTTTGCACGCTGGCTTTATTGATGCCCAGAGCCATACGGCCGTATTTACCGATCACCAAATCTTTGAGCGCTACCGCCGCTTTCAGATCAAGAGCAACAAAGAGAAAGAGCAGGCCCTCACCCTCAAAGAGCTCAATAGTCTGCAATATGGAGATTATGTGGCCCATATAGACCACGGCATTGGGCAGTTTGGCGGACTGCAAAAAATTGAGGTGAATGGCAAGGTGCAGGAGGCCATCAAACTGGTGTACAAAGATTCGGATGTGCTGTATGTGAGCATCCACTCGCTGCACAAAATCTCGCGCTATACCGGCAAAGAAGGCACTGCTCCCAGCCTGCACAAGCTCGGTTCCGCCACCTGGAAGAAA
This sequence comes from uncultured Chryseobacterium sp., assembly GCA_964507215.1. Taxonomy (GTDB): domain Bacteria; phylum Bacteroidota; class Bacteroidia; order Flavobacteriales; family Schleiferiaceae; genus RFXV01. The sequence goes on from CAZDPF010000024.1 coordinate 19,347, forward strand.
CTCAAGCAGAAGACCAAAACAAGGGTTCGCGAACTCGCCTTCGACCTCATACAACTCTACGCCAAGCGCAAAGCTGCCCAAGGATTTGCCTATCAACCCGACACCTATCTGCAACACGAGCTGGAAGCCTCCTTTATTTATGAGGATACCCCAGACCAAGTAACAGCCACCGCAGACGTGAAGGCCGATATGGAAAGCAGCACCCCCATGGACCGCCTGATCTGTGGCGATGTGGGCTTTGGCAAAACCGAAATTGCTATTCGCGCTGCCTTCAAAGCCGTGACCGACAGCAAGCAGGTAGCGGTATTGGTGCCCACTACCTTATTGGCCTTTCAACACCATCGCACCTTCAGCAGCAGACTGAGCGACTTTCCCTGCCGGGTAGAATACCTCAACCGATTCAGGACCGCCAAAGAGCAAAAAGAGATTCTCAAAGACCTCGAGGCCGGGAAAGTAGATATTGTGATAGGCACGCACCGACTGGTGGCCAAAGACGTGAAGTTCAAAGATCTCGGACTGATGATCATTGACGAAGAGCAGAAGTTTGGCGTTTCGGTGAAAGACAAGCTCAAGACCATGAAGGTGAACGTAGACACCCTTACGCTCACCGCCACGCCCATCCCCCGAACGCTGCAATTCTCGCTCATGGCCGCCCGCGATTTGAGCGTGATGACCACTCCCCCGCCCAACCGACAGCCCATCGACACCCAGCTCATCCACTTTGAAGAAGAGCGCATTAGAGATGCGGTAGCCTTTGAGATTGAGCGCAGCGGACAGGTGTTCTTTGTGCACAATCGTGTAGAGAACATCAAAGAAGTGGCCGGCATGATTCAGCGGCTGGTGCCCGATGCGCGCATCGCCATTGGTCACGGACAGATGGAGGGCAAGGAGTTGGAGCGACTGCTGCTGGGCTTTATTGAAGGCAGATACGATGTGTTGGTGAGCACCACCATTATTGAGAACGGACTGGATGTGCCCAATGCCAACACCATATTGATTCACCAAGCGCAGAACTTCGGCTTGGCAGATCTCCACCAGATGCGCGGGCGGGTAGGCCGAGGCAATCGCAAAGGTTTCTGTTACCTCATCACTCCGCCTTTGACCCATATGACCGATGAGGCGCGGAAACGCTTACAGGCCATTGAGCAGTTTTCTGATCTCGGCAGCGGCTTCAACATTGCCATGCGCGATTTGGAGATTCGCGGGGCCGGCGATCTTTTGGGGGCGGAACAAAGCGGCTTTATCTCTGATATGGGCTTTGATATGTACCAAAAGGTGCTGGCAGAGGCCGTGCAGGAGCTGAAAGAGACTGCCTTCAAGGGCCTCTATGATGATGAAGACGGCCAAGAGGTGGTGAGTGAAACCCAGATTGATACCGATTTGGAGATCTTGATTCCGGATGAGTATGTGAACCAGATTGAAGAGCGCCTTCGCCTGTACCAAGAGCTGGATGCATTGGAAACGGAGACCGCCTTGCAGGCTTATGAGCAGCAGTTGCGCGACCGATTTGGTGCCCCACCTCCCCCGGTAGAAGAGCTATTGAACAGCATCCGTTTGCGTTGGCAAGCCAAGCAACTCGGCTTTGAGAAAGTGGTATTGAAGCAGCAGAAGTTCATCGCCTATTTTGTGGCGGATGGCAACAGCGCCTATTTTCAATCGGCCACCTTCCGGCAGATATTGGAGCTGCTCCGCTGGCTGCCCGGTGCCCAGATGAAAGACCGCAACGGAAGACTATCGCTGGTGATACCGCAGGTGAGCAGCATCCGCAAAGCCATGGAGTTGCTGCGCAAGTTGGAGCACCATGCCAGTGATGTAGC
>CAZDPF010000025.1:0-20880 GCA_964507215.1 uncultured Chryseobacterium sp.
TCCAACTGAGACGCCCGTGTGATCAATCGGAAACGTTCTACAAAGAGGTAGATGGTGATGATGGATAAGGCAAAGAGCACCAGCATGATGAGGGTTCCACCCACTCCGCCACTGGTGATGAGTTCCATAATGGAAAGGGTCTTCTCAACCGGTACTTCCGACAGGCTGTCTGTGGCAGCCGTTTGGATTTGTAACAACATGTGTTTGGATTATGCGCCTCGAAAATAACGAGGAGCATGTAGCCTAGCGTATATCGGCCGCAGAGTTATCGACAGCAGACCTTTAAGATGCCTAGGCGAAGAAGTAGTGCTCGGCAATAAATAGGAAGCCTCCGGCGAGGTAGCCGATCAAGGCCAACCAACTGATTTTTTTGAGGTACCAGAAGAACGAGATGCGCTCCATGCCCATGGCTACCACCCCGGCAGCTGAGCCAATAATGAGCATACTGCCTCCTGTTCCCGCAGCATAGGCAATAAAATGCCATACTTCAGAATCCATCGGATGGGTGGTCATGTCAAACATCCCCATACTGGCGGCTACCAAAGGCACATTGTCTATAATGGCCGAAGCACCCCCCAAAAGCATCACAAATACTTCAATACTCATGGCCGATTGCACCTGATTGCCAAACTGGAATACCATGCCGAGGCTCTCTAGGGCAGCTACCGTCATCAAAATACCGAGGAAGAACAAGATGGAAGGGAGCTCAATCTTGCTCAAAGCTTTAAAAGTGGGGGAGGGATGATGAGCATCAGTAGATGTACCCGATCCTTCATGACGCATCACTCCGGCTCTAAACTGACGACGTGAGAGTACTTCGGCCACCATAGAGAAAACGCCCAGAGAAAGCATCATTCCGATATAAGGAGGAAGGTGGGTGAGGGTTTTAAATACAGGTACAAAAACGATGAGTCCTAATCCGAGATACAACATGCGCGGACCGGCTGGATTGAGGGGGCCACCGGCTTTGGGCGGTTCGAAGGTGCCTTTAAATGGCGAAAGAAAACTAGCCACTAATACGGGTATCGCCATGCTCACCAATGAAGGAAGAATGAGGTATTCGATGAGTTTTTCGGTGCTCACTTTCTTGCCAATCCAGAGCATGGTAGTGGTAACGTCTCCAATAGGTGACCAAGCACCCCCTGAGTTGGCGGCAATTACAATGAGTCCGGCAAACCAAATACGGTCTTTGTCTGACTTCACCAGTTTGCGCAAAATGGTGATGAGCACGATGGTAGCCGTCAAGTTATCGATAATCGCAGAGAGGATGAAGGCCAGCACAGCCATAATCCACAATAGCGTGCGCTTCTGGTTGGTTTTGATAAATCGCTGAATGGTGGAGAATCCGTTGAAATGGTCAATGATCTCCACAATGGTCATGGCCCCAATCAAGAAAATCAGTATTTCTGCTGTTTTTCCGAAGTGGTACAAAAGGGTGTCTTCCATTACATGCATGCGCTCTTCGTGGCCGAGTTGCGCGAATACACGGGTGCCATGTGCCCCATCCATCAGGCTGTGGAGATGCGAGTCAAACCAGGTGTTGAAGTCGTCTAACCCTATAGAAATACCAGCCCAGGCCAAAGCCATCATCAGCAAAGCAGGCACTAGCTTGTCTATGCGCAGGCTGTGTTCCATGGTAATGGCGAGATAGCCCAATACGAATACCAGTAGAATAAAGGTTTCCATCTGTGTTTTGTGGAGTTACATGATTTTGCCCAGGGCGATGCCATAGGCGCGTTCGGTAATACGGGTAGGCTGTTCGCTCATAGAACGAACTTCTTCAAGGGCTTGGCCGATGACCTTGCTCACATCGCCAAAAATGGAGGCCTCATTAAGCAGTGCTTCTTGACTCATCAAATAGGCAAACACGCGGGCCATGCCACAGTTCGAAATAAAATCGGGAATACAGCTCAAAGCCTTATCGGCCATTTCTGAAATCGGACCGTAGAAGATCTCTCTATCTGCAAAGGGTACGTTAGCCCCCGACGAGATGAGTTGTAACCCGGCTTTGCGCATGCGGTTCACTTGATCGGCCGTTACCAGTCTGGAGGCCGCAGCGGGAATGAATATTTCCGCAGGCACATCCCAGATTTTTTCATTCACTTCTTCAAAAGGAAGCAAATGGTCTGCAGATAATTGATTGCCCTTCTTTTGTAGAAAGAGTTGGCGGATTTCTGCTTTGCTGAAGCCTTCTTCCTGAATGAGTCCGCCTGCACGGTCAATAATCCCCACAATCTTCACCCCCATTTCACTCAAATACCAAGCAGCGGCAGAGGCCACATTTCCCCAACCCTGAATGATGGCGCGTTGCCCTTGCAGAGCTTGTCCATACAATTGGGCAAAGTGCTTAACGCTTTCGGCCACCCCATAACCGGTAATCATATCGGCCACGGTATAGGTGCCATCTGCCAAAGGAGCAAATTCTTCGTGGCGAACGGGCAACAATACTCCTTGCTGCAATCGTTGGATAGAGGATGCTTTTTCAGAAGGCGTAGGCTGAAAATGCCCTTGAAAAACGCCTTCTTGTGGATGCTCAATTCCTAAATCAGCGGTAATTGGAATGACCTCGTGAATCTCATCTACATTCAGGTCGCCCCCGGTACCGTAATAGTTCTTCAACAAGGGTTTGAGGGCAGTATACCAACGTTGTAAAACGTCTTTCTTCCGCGGATCAGCAGGATTAAACCGAATGCCAGATTTGGCACCTCCAATGGCCGGACCGGCCACGCTGAATTTGATTTCCATGGTTTTGGCCAGCGAAAGCACCTCGCGTTCGTCTACCGTTGTGCTCATGCGCGTGCCTCCACCTGCCGCTCCTCCGCGCAGCGAATTGATAACGCACCACCCTTCGGCATCCGTTTCACGGTCAGACCAATGAAATACAATCTCTGGAGCTTTCTCTTCAAAGGTGCGCAACAAGTCTTTCATTCGGGGGAATTTGGCGGCGAAAATAGCAAGCCTCTAGCGCTTATTCCCTTTTTTATGAAAGTTTAAACGCGCCCTAAAATGTTAAGGGGCTTGAGGCGGTGGTGTAGTATTCGGACCGTCTCGATGGGCTCTGTAATGCGGCGACATAATTTCTACCCTTGCACGGGCAAAGGCATCTTGGATCTGCGCATGCAGATCTGAATATATGATGGCCGATTTTTTAGGCGCCCGGGTGAAGGCATTCAGTTGATAACTCACATAAAAATCATCTAAGCCGGTCTGCAACACAAAGGGAGCAGGCAGGGCTTCTAAGGATGGGGTCTTGAGGGCTGCTTCAATCAGCAGTTCATGCACTTGTCGCCAAGGCACATCATAGCCAATGGTAACAGTAGTGTGCTGAATGAGGCCCATGTCTGAAGAAGAAGTGCTGTAATTCACTGTGCTGCCGTTGAGAATGGCCGCATTGGGAATGGTTACTTCCTCGTTTTTGATGGTTCTTACGCGTGTAACCAGCATGGTTTTTTCCACCACATCTCCAGTGGTATCGCCAATTTTTACGCGGTCGCCTAGTTTGAATGCCCGCATATAGGTGATCACCAGTCCGGCGATGATGTTGCTGATGGCTGAGGAGGAGCCCAAGGAGATCAATAAGCCAAAGAAAACACTGACTCCTCTAAAAACTTGTGAGTCGCTTCCGGGCAAATAAGGGAAAATGGCCACAAAAGCGAAGGCATAAATGATAATGCGAAGCAGGTTGAAGGTTGGCTTGGCCCAATCAGGATAAAAGTTGGGGAGTTTGAGTTTTCCCGATTCCACCTCGGTGCTGAGGAAGTAGAGGAATCGCACTATATAGCGCGTAAGCACGAGAATCACCACCATGCTGATCATCTCTGGGATATAGGCGATGAATCCGCCTACTACCATCCGTAAGGGCTGAAGAATGTAGCTAATTAGTTGGTGGGCGATGCTTTGGGTACCCGGGAAAATGGAGAATATAACGGGTAGTGACAGGTAAACCACCACCAAGATCACCAATAACTTCAGTGCGTTGAAGAGCATCTGTAACAGGCCCCTTTCTCTCTCGGCAGAAAGAAATTCATATTCTTTGAGCTTCAGTCCGTTGAGATAAGGAGAAAGGCCATGAATGGAGCGTTCAATCAACCAATTTCCTCCTTTGTTGAGGTATTTGACCAAGAAGTACAGTATGGCCAATACCAATAGCAGCAGGCCAATTCGGATGGCCATGTTCATCAGGCTGTTCTGTTCTTGGTATTGTTGAATGCTTTGGCTTATGGCGCGTTGTATGTGAAGCGCCGCAGCTCCTCTCGATTGTTGGTACCAAAAGGCATCGCGGTCTGTGAGGCTGAAGAGAATGACATCGCCATGCATGAGATCATGGGTCTCTTCTCCCTGTTCAATATGCAGTTTTTGCGCATCAAATTGTTCGTTATCCACCAAGCCCTCTAGCTTTCTTTGAAGACTTTGCGCTCTTTCTGCAGGTCCAAAAGGACCGATGCGCGAGTAGATGTAGAAAACGGTGTCTTCAAAAAGCACCACAGGTATACCCGGAGTCAGGGTGCGCAGAGAATCTACTTGTTGTTGGATTCTGGTCTGCCTTTTTGATTTGACGGCTTTCAGCGAATCGAGTTGCTTTTCTAATCGCTTTTTCTCTTGCCGATCGGTGGTTTTCAACTCTTCTATCTGCCGAAGAATAAAAACCTCTTCCAAGCTATCGGCTACGGCACTAGAATCTACTTTGAGGATCAATCGATCACCAGACTCGCTGATGGATTGGGCCAATGAGTCAACGGATGATGTAGCTTCCTGAGCGGCCAAAAGGCCCCTTAGACCAAGCCAAAGAATCAATATAAGCGATTGTCTTCTCATGATCTTTTAGGGGCTAATCGCCAGGTAAAACCGGCATTCAGAAAGTAAAATCCGCTTTGGTTGATGAACGAATAGCCTGCGGAAGCATCGAGTTGCCAATTGGGGTTGAGCAAGAAAGCCACACCGCCATCCCACTGAAGCGGCCATTCACCATTGGCCAATTGATAGCTGTATTGCTCGGCAAAAATGCTCCATTGGTTAAAGCTCTTGTTCATGTTCACAACAAAATGCCCAAGAGCAGATTCACCAGCTACCCATCGGAGCCCCAAGTTTACAGATGTTCCCCATTGATCACCCCATTGAAATTCCATCATGCTGGTCCACATCCCGCCCAAATAATTGTCTTGCCTAAACTCCCTGATTGCAGGGAAAAGCAAGTCGAATTGCCATCCAATGGCCTTGAACCAGCCATCGCCTTGCCAACTGGCATGCCTGAGGCGAACTCCCCATGTACTGATGCCGGCTTCTCTTTGCACTTCATTGGCCAACAGACTTTGATTGCCATCAAAGTTGAATAATAGCGCCCCATCTAGGTCATCTGTTAGCCCGAAGCGTAACACATTCTCAAAAAGCAGATTCTGCTCATCATCAGCGCCTTGCAGGCCATGAGTCCACTGTGCGCCACTTTGCCATTGCCAAAAGTTCTTTCCGATTACTAAAGCAGAATTGGCCTGCCCCGGACGGTCGCTACTGAGGCTTGCTGATTGGGCGTACATCAGCATAGGCAGCCAACTAATGGCCATTAACCATGCCTTCCAATAAATGCGCAAATACAATGGGTTTGATCCAAAGATAGGATTCTCTCTTTGGATGTTAGACCGGAAGATAGACTTTGCCAGCACTGTGGTTGTGTTGCGCACCTGTTGCAGAAGCGATCACATTCACTTCTCCACGCATTTTCCTCCATCCCAAGAGAGCGAAAACCAAGGCCTCCTTCATAGAGAGAATTTGGGCATCGGGCACTTCTACTTCCACACCTAGTAGTTGTTGAATAGTTTCAACCAAGAAGCCATTGCGTGCGCCACCGCCACTGAGAAGAATAGGGGAGCAGTTCTTCAAATGTCTGCGCAGTTGCAAGGCACAATGCGTGACGAGGGTGTTGAGCAAGTCTTCGGGTTTTCCTTTTTCCAACAAAGGAAGAATGCGCTGCTCTGCCCATTCTCTTGTGAGCGCTACTGCATCAAACTGTAGCATTTCTTTTTCTAGCTGTTCCAATACATCGGGCAAAAGACTTCCAGAGCGCGCCCAATGTCCGTTGTGGTCATAGGCTTTCCCCAATCGCCTACTGATGCGATCCATGGCGTAGTTGCAAATACTTGAATCGCTTGCCCATCGTTTTCCGACTTCGTGTTTCGAAAAATTGGCAAATCCGCCTAGATTCACACAGGCATCATATTGCGCAAAAAGGGTGGCGTCGCCAAAAGGTACCAATGGTGCGCCTCGGCCCCCAAGGAGAAGATCATCGGTTCGAAAATCGGCAACTACCGGAAGTTTCAATCCATTGGCCAACATTTGGAAATCGCCCAGTTGTTCGCTGTAGCGCTTTTCTACCGAATGAAAGAGGGTGGGTCCGTGAAAGCCCAGTCCTTCTGCCTCCAGCCACGGTCCGTCTAATGATCGCAATGTATCTACTAACCACCGTGTATAGCTTTTTCCAAGTGCCATTCGGTCTGTTGACGGTAGGAGATGGGCTTGTTCAATTTGCGCTTTCCATTCGGGGGAGTAGGGCAGTTCTAAGCAGTTGAGCAATTCAAATTCGATGGAGGGGAAACCAGTTGCAGTGGTTTGCGCTGACCGCTCTTTAAACGCCACTCTACACACATCAATGCCATCAGCAGAGGTGCCACTCATCAAACCCAACATAGGCAGCGGATTCGCTGCGTATTTATCGTCTTTTTTCTGCTTCAAACTTTTAGCTTTGCCAATCGTTCAAAAGTCGAAAAACCCCCGTGATATGGAATTCAAATTGACTGAGGAGCATGAAATGATTCGTCAGGCTGCTAGGGATTTTGCCCAAACCGAGTTATTGCCCGGTGTAATTGAGCGCGATGACAAGCAACAGTTCCCGGCAGAACAGGTGAAAAAAATGGGTGAGCTGGGATTTATGGGGATGATGGTGTCTCCAGAGTACGGTGGAGGTGGAATGGACACAGTGAGCTACGTGCTGGCAATGGAAGAAATTTCCAAAATTGATGCTTCTGCTTCTGTGGCTATGTCAGTGAACAATTCACTGGTTTGCTGGGGACTTGAGAAATATGGCACCGAAGAGCAAAAGCAGAAGTATCTGGTTCCGCTGGCAAAAGGAGAAATTATTGGGGCTTTCTGTCTCTCAGAACCCGAAGCAGGTTCAGATGCTACCTCCCAGAAAACAACGGCCATAGACAAAGGCGATCACTATTTGCTGAATGGAACCAAGAACTGGATTACCAATGGCAATTCAGCTTCTGTCTATTTGGTAATCGCCCAAACAGATGCCGAGTTAGGGCACCGCGGAATCAATTGCCTCATTGTAGAAAAAGGCATGGAGGGTTTTGTGGTAGGTAAGAAAGAAGATAAAATGGGCATCCGCGGTTCCGATACCCATTCTCTCATGTTCCAAGACGTGAAAGTTCCCAAGGCCAATCGGATAGGGGAGAACGGTTTTGGCTTTAAGTTCGCCATGAAGGTGCTTTCCGGCGGAAGAATTGGCATTGCTGCCCAAGCTCTGGGTATTGCAAGTGGTGCCTATGAACTTGCTGTGAAGTATTCAAAAGAACGCAAAGCCTTCGGAAAGGAAATTCATAAGCACCAAGCCATTGCCTTCAAATTGGCTGATATGGCCACCGAGGTGGAGGCGGCCAGAATGCTTTGTTTGCGTGCTGCATGGTTGAAAGACCAAGGAATGAACTTCGATATGGAAAGTGCCATGGCCAAATTGTACGCCTCACGCGTAGCCAACAAGATTGCTTCAGAGGCCGTACAAGTACATGGTGGCTATGGATATGTGAAGGAATTCCACGTTGAGCGCCTCATGCGCGATGCCAAAATCACCGAGATTTATGAGGGCACCAGCGAGATTCAGCGTATTGTAATCTCTCGCATGTTGCTCCAAGAGTGATACTATTCAATAAATGCATGAAAAAAGCCGGTTTTTGCCGGCTTTTTTATTGGAATAGGACTAGAGTAAGGGGATGAGTTTTTCTAGGGTCATTCCTCTGCTTCCTTTGAGCAGTATGGTACAGTCATGTGGAGGATTCGCCTTTAGGTAGGCCATTGCTTCATCGGTGGTACGTACACGTGTTTCACGCGAATCGGCGTGCTCATAAAAGGCATCGCCAACAAACAGTCTGTTTTCAATGCCAAGCGTTTGGGCCAATTCGGCAATCCGCTGATGTTCTTCTTTTTCGTATTCGCCCATTTCAAACATATCGCCCAAAATGGCCATGCGTTGTCCGGGGTGAAGGGAAAGGGAACGCAAGGCCAGTTCCATACTGCTCGGATTGGCATTGTAACAGTCAATGATCAAGGCGTTTCTATCCGTTTGTTGTTTCTGCGACCGATTGTTGGTGGGTTGATACTTTTCAATGCCTTCTACAATCTGTTCGAGCGGTACATCAAATAGGAGTCCCATGGTGATTGCAGCGGCTACATTGCTGAAGTTGTACCCTCCACTCAATTGGGTTTGAATGCTTCTTCCTTCGTAGGTCAATTGAAAATAGGGCAGTTCAGCCCCCGATGTAAATTGATAGGGTGCCGATGCTTGACTGCCAAAAAGGGTGCGTTCAATGCCGGCAGATTTTTCAATTTGCCGAGGGGCATCAGCAAAAACAATGGCTCTTTTGTGATGTGCGCGCAGATAGTCGTACAATTCACTCTTGCCCTTGACCACGCCTTCGGGTCCGCCAAAGCCTTCCAAATGCGCCAGTCCAAAATTGGTGATGTACCCGATGTCTGGTTGGCTAACAGAACATAAGAAGGCTATTTCTTTTTGCGCGTTGGCGCCCATCTCTACCACGGCTATTTCATGATCAGGGCGAATACCGAGAATAGTCAGTGGAACGCCAATGTGGTTATTGAGATTGCCCACCGTGGCAGACACTTTATACTTCTGGCTCAGCACGGCATGGAAAAGCTCTTTGGAGGTGGTTTTTCCGTTACTTCCTGTGAGGCCAATCACAGGAATTTTCAACTGTTGGCGATGATAGCGCGCAAAATCTTGCAAGGCCGTTAATGCGTCATCTACAATTATAATTCGAGAATCCTTCAATCCTCGGTCTTCATCCATCACCACCCACGAAGGCGCTTTGGTCAACACCTCTTCTACAAAGTCGTTGGCATTGAACCGATCACCTTTTAAGGCGAAGAACAAATCACCGTTGGCTACTTTTCTCGAATCTATGCGCACTTGCCCGCCTTGGAGGAGCGCTTCATGAAGTAGGGGAGTCCAATTCATCATAGTCAAACATAAAAAAGAAAGCCCCGCGAAGGCGGGGCTTGGAGTGCTTATTTGCTCAACTTGTAACGCTTGAATTTCTTGCGTTTTGGAGGGGATGGTTTCTTGTCGCGATCGTCATCCAAATTCTGGAATCCTACGCGATCCATTGCACAACGGAAACCGATGTAATCTGTAGACTGGTCTTCTTCCAGATAGCGGCGAGTTCCAGGAGACAACCAATAGGCGCGGTCTTTCCAGCTTCCACCTTTGTACACCCGCACATTGTTACCTACCAGGGTGGTTTGGCCATACTCGTACATCGCGGCTTGATCTTCATCCAAATCGGCATCGTAATAGATAGAAGACTCCTTGTCGCCGTCTAGATAGTCGCGATAGTTGGATTGCTGATAGTTTCTGCGGTTGAGGTTCTCTTCAACAGTTACATCGCGCACTGGGAGTTCACCAGGAAGGCGAACGATGTTGCTGTCGGTGTCATATTGAGGATCCTGAAGCACTTCGAGCGCTCCAATGTCTTGGTAGTTGTTGTCAAAGGTTTGGAAATCGTTGCCACGGAACGGACGGTGATCGGTCATGTCTTCAGGAGACAACGGACGGTAAACATCCAACACCCATTCAGCCACATTGCCCGCCATATCATACAAACCGAAATCGTTGGGGGGATAAAATCCAACCTGCATGGTGATATTGGCTTGGTCGTTCAACCATCCGCCAGGACCCATATTGTCCCCGCGTCCGCGCTTGTAGTTGCCTAACATGTCGCCGCGCTCTTGCTTCTCATCATTGCGCATGGCACCGCCGCTCCAGCTGTATTTGTTGCCCTCTGCGGTGCGGTCGTAGATACGGTTACCAATGTTTCCGTAAGCGGCATATTCCCATTCCGCTTCGGTTGGAAGGCGGTATTTGGGTAACAAAATACCATCCTCAATACGCGCCGGACGGCCTTCTTTACCGTAGGCACTGTTGGGGTTGAGGTCAGGCAATCCTTTTTTATTCTGTTGGGTGTATTCGCCCTGTTTGTAGAGGTATACTTCGGTATTGAAGTGATCAGCATCTACTTGGTCTGGCATTATATTGAGGATGCCTTCGTCGATGAGGATTTGCTCATTCACCCGGTCTGTTCTCCAAGAACAGTACTTGCTTGCTTGAATCCAATTGACGCCTACTACGGGGTAGAAATTGTAGGCGGGATGACGGAGGTAAGTCTCAACATAGATTTCGTTGAAGCCCAGCTTGTCTCTCCACACCAAAGTGTCTGGCAGCGCACTGCGGTAGATCTCGGGGTAGTAGCTGAAATCGAAGACGCGGCGCAACCAGTACAAATATTCGCGGTAGTCCACATTGGTTACCTCAAATTCATCCATGTAGAAAGAGGCTACCGTCACCTGACGTGGAATATTGTTCCAGTCTTTGATGAAATCTTCCTCAACCCGGCCCATGGTGAAGGTGCCACCTTCAACGAACACCAGTCCAGGACCAGTTTCTTGTCCTTTGTAATTGAGATTGGCCTGGTATCCACCGTTCTTTTTGTCGTTGATCTTCCAGCCGGTAGTATTGGATTTCTTACTACAAGCCGATCCCAGCACTACAAGTGCGGAAAGGGCAATAAGCTTACTGAATGGCTTCATGTGTACGTATGACTTGAGCACGTTCGTTATCCGTTAACTAGAATTTGGGGCACTTTATTGCCTCGATCCGCTTGCGTTTTACGCGACAAGGGAATTGATAAGCCAGAGCGATTTCATGGGCACCGCCACCGGCATTGGAAAATTCGGAAATGGTATAGTCGTAGCTATATCCGATTCTCCAAGGTTGATCCTCAGGAGAAAAACCGAGGTTAATCACCAAGGCATCTACATTCACACTGTTTTGACGCAGTCCTAAACCACCTGCCACGCCGTTTCGCATAAAAGCAAGGGAGTAGGTGATTTGGGTAAATGGACCTTGTGTCTGGAAAATGATATTGGGGATGAGGTAGTTCAGCACATCATTGTGTAGTCTGCGTTTGCTAATGGGGATATTGGCCCCAATATGCGCAGTGAGCTTCATGGGAAGTTGCGAAGTGGTGAAAAAAGCTTCATCGGGTTGGGTGAGGTGATGAGCAGCAACCCCTAGGTAGAAGTTCTTCGTATACCCAATGAATCCAACAGACAAGTCAAAGTGGTTGTTGGTGGTGGAACCAGGGGGAACTTCGCTGGTAGGTAGTACAAAACCGTAGAAAGGATCAATCTGATCCGGGAAGGTAAAATCACCCCAATTCAGTGCGCGACTTCTAAAGGTTCCTTGAAAACCTGCCAAGAAGCTGAATTTACGGCTCACCTTGAGGTGGTAGCTGTAAATACCACTTACTTCAGTGGTGGTAAGCGTGCCGTTGCCGGCATCATCACGCATGGCCAACAAGCCCAATCCACCTTTGATACCTTCTACATATTGATCGTAGCTGGCACTATAGGTTTGATAGGCACCAAACGCAGGAAACTGGTTCCGGTAATTCATGGTGAATTTCGGACAGCGTTCCGCACCGGCAAAAGCCGGATTCAAATAAAGAGGGTTCGCATAATATTGCGAGAAATGAGGATCCTGAGCTTTGACCTGCAAAGCCACTATAAACAGGATCCCACTCCACAAAGCTTTTCGCATGAGCCTTCCGGGCATTATGGGTGACAAGTATACGAATTAATCATGCAGTGGTATTCAGCATTAACATCTCAATTTATCCCTATGCCCTAATGAACAAAGTGCGAGATTTGTTGCCCACACCCTGCATCTTTTTTGCTAAGTGTTTGTTTAACTGAAATATGGAGTGATAACACGAAGAGGCCGTTCTCGTCGTTATGCTCTCATAATAACAACGATATTTTGAGAATGAAACCTTTCACAGCTGCAGTAGCCCTGTGTTTTTTGATGATTTCTACTGTTTCTGCACAATCAGAACAGCGCGTTTTGCAGATTCAATGGCGTGATCAAAGCATGAATTGGAATCCGCAGAACCTGATCGCCACGAGTATTCCGCAATTTGAAGGGGTATCCTACGACCCTGAATTTCATTCATTGCCTTACAAGCGGTTCAAATGGCCCGTTTTCGGCCAAGTAGCCAATCTCCAAATAGAAGTGCTCGCCATCCAATCATCTAATGCAAAATGGCCACAGAACCCTGGGGAAGCCCCGTTTCCATTCCGATATTCCATCGGATATGAGGGCAAGCAAGCCTACCTTTTGTTAGATATTGTGCCCTATTCACAGTTTTCCAACAATGAGTTGTTGCGGTCATTTCGCGTGGGTTATGACGTTCAGCCTCGCTCAGAAACGCGGCGCAAATCCTCTGCTTTTGCTACCAGCAGTGTTTTATCCAATGGCCGTTGGTTTCAAATGGCGCTCGACAAAGATGGCATGTACAAAATCACCCCTTCTTTCTTGCAAACCAACGGGGTAGATCTGAGTAATGTGAGCATTTCCAACATCCGCCTTTTTGGCAATGGCATGGGAATGCTACCAGAATCGAATAGCGCCTATCAGCCAGATGACCTTTTGGAGATGCCTCTGAAAGTAGTGGATGCCAACAATAATGGGCTATTTGATGGAGCAGATTATTTGCTCTTCTATGGAAAAGGGCCACATGCCTGGGAAGTGGATAACAATGCGTTTGTTCATCGTTTCAATCTGTACTCCGAAGAAAACTACTATTACCTGGCACTGGACTTGGGGCCTGCATTATCTATAGGGCAGCTCCCCCCACCTGCAGGCAATCCAACCAACCAAAGCAGCAGTTTTGATGATCGGGCTTTCTCAGAGCGAGATCTCAACAAGGTGGTAGACTCGGGGAAACAGTGGTTTGAAGAAAAATATGAGTATACCCTTTCTTATAATTATGGTTTCTCCTTTCCACACATCATCGGTACGGAGCCAGCTATCCTCACTTGTAGGGCAGTGGCCAGATCCTCAGTAGCAGGTACCCAAATGAACTTGAGTCAAGGCGGTCAAAATCGATTGACGCTTACTTTTCCTGCGGTGAATATTAGCACTGGTGCAGACTTTGTCAATGCGCAGATGCAATCAACAACTTTCCTACCCACCACTTCATCACTTTCTATTACGGCTACCTACAATAATAGTGTTAACCCAGCAGGAGTGGCTTGGATGGACTACCTCCGATTACAAGTGCGGAGAGAACTCAATATGTCAGGTCTGCGGGAAATGTCATTTCGCGATCTGCGCAGTGTTGGAAGTGGTGAGATCACCCAATTCAATTTGAACAATGTACCCGCTGGTACGGAGGTATGGGACATTTCTGATCTCCATGCCATTGCCTCCATGACCGTTTCTACCAACGGCACTCAATTAAGTTTTACCGCTGCTACTGATACCTTGCGCGAGTTTGTTGCTTTTGAAGGAAGCAATTTTCCCACGCCGAGATGGAAGGGGGCAGTGGCCAATCAGAACATCCACGGCCTCGATGTACCAGAGCTATTAATTGTTTACCCGCGAAGTCTCGAGTCTCCTGCCTTGCGTTTGGCAGAATTCCATCGAACATTTAGTGGATACAAAGTGGAAGCACTGCCTCTAGACGAGATCTATCATGAGTTTGGGGGAGGAAGCGCAGATATTACTGCCATCAAGAATCTGTGCAGGATGTTTTATGAGCGCGCTACTCCAGCCAATCCTTTCAAATATCTCACTTTGTTCGGCGATGCTTCCTATGATTACAAAGATCGATTGACCAACAACACCAATTTAGTACCTACTTGGCAAAGCCAGGCTTCCTTTTCTCTAAATACCAGTTTTTGCTCTGATGACTATTTTGGATTTCTTGATCCCACAGAAGGTGGAGTGAATGTGGGGAATCTGTTGGATGTGGGCATTGGTCGCCTGACTGTTCGAAATGTAGCCGAAGCCAATGCTTTAGTAGATAAGATTATCCGCTACGCCAGCGCTAGCCAAACCCTTGGTGAATGGCGAACAAAATTGCTCTTTGCCGCAGATGATGTAGACGAGTCATGGGAATGGCAACTGATGTCGGCCGCTGAGAATGCGGCTCGTCAAGCAGACTTGCGCGATCGTCGATTCAACCAACAGAAGATTTATCAAGACTCCTACACCCAAATTGTGAGTGGGGGAAGTGAACGCTATCCAGAGGCGCGCCAAGATCTGATTCGTTCGGTGGAAGCAGGTGCATTGGTAGGGGCATATACTGGTCATGGAGGAGAAATAGGATTGGCGTCAGAGCGCGTTCTCCAGGTGCCTGACATACAAGGGTGGACCAATGCTGATCGCTTGGCACTGTTCATCACCATTACCTGTGAGTTTACGCGCTATGATGATCCCAAACGAGTTTCTGCAGGAGAGTTTGGCTTGCTCAATCCGAATGGAGGTTTTATCGCACTTTACTCCACACAACGCGTGGTATATGCCAGTCAACAGACGCTTGACCTCACCCGCGACATTTTCGATACACTTTTTACCCGAGTTCAAGGGCAGCGCATTACTCTAGGGGATGTGATCCGCATTGTGAAAAACAACAATGGCAGCAATGACAAATTGAAGTTTTCGCTTTTTGGCGATCCTGCCATACCCTTAGCCGTGCCCCAGCTCAACGTGGTAACCACCTCCATCAATGGCACTCCGGTACAAAGTTTTAACGATACTATCAGTGCATTGAGCCGGGTAGAAGTGCAAGGACGAATAGAAGATTTGCAAGGGCAACCCATGAACAGTTTTAATGGCAGGGTGATTCCAGTGGTTTACGACAAAACGGTGCAAAGACAAACCTTGGTAAACGATGGGGTAGGAGGACCACTTCCATTTGAAGAGCAATCAAGCGTAATTTATCGTGGTTCTGCAGAAGTAGTCAATGGTGAATTCTCTTTCTCTTTTGTTGTACCATTAGACATCTCTTACCAATTTGGGGCTGGTAGGATTACTTATTATGCCGAAAACGGACAGGAAGATGCGGCGGGTTCTTTCGAAGAGTTTATTGTGGGCGGATTAGATACAGACGCTCCAGTGGATGAAAAGGGACCCGATATTTCCCTTTTCATGAATGATGAACAGTTCATCAATGGAGGAATCACCAATGAAAGACCTTTCATCTTCGCCTTGTTGGCTGACTCCTCAGGAATCAATACCATCGGTCGGGGCATTGGTCATGACATCCTAGCCATCATCGACAATGACATCAACAATGCGTTGGTTTTGAATGACTATTACACAGCCGATCTCAATAGCTTCCAATCGGGGCAAGTAAGATATCGAATGGAGGATTTAGAAGAAGGTCCCCATACCTTGAAATTAAGAGCTTGGGACGTTTACAATAATCCATCAGAGACCAATATTGATTTTGTAGTAGCCAATTCTGAAGACCTTGCGCTTCGCTATGTGCTCAACTATCCCAATCCCTTCACCACTTATACAGAGTTTCATTTTGAACACAATCGCGCTGGACAACCCCTTGATGTGCTGATTCAGATCTTCAGTGCCTCTGGACAGATCGTGAAAACCATCCGAAGAGAAATGGTTCCTATGGGCAATCGCGTAACTGAAATTAACTGGGATGGATTGGATGATTACGGCGATCCCATTGGCAGAGGTGTGTACGTCTATAAACTCAGTGTACGCAGCAGAGCTGACTTTTCTCAGGCAGAAGAATACCAGAAGCTCGTAATTCTGCGTTAGCCTTGCAGTGAAAACCTATCTTTGACAGCCTTTTCTAAATGAGCAATTGAGCCCATCTGAATGAAAAACAAATTATTAACCCTGCTTTTAGCAGGTGGAGCCCTGGGTTCCGAAACATTGGCACAAACCAATAGTCCTACGGCTTTCGGAAACTACAATGTGATTACCACAGCTGTTCCTTTCCTCATTATTTCGCCAGACAGCCGCTCAGGTGGTATGGGAGATGTGGGCGTAAGTACCAGTCCAGACAACAACAGCCTCCATTGGAATGTGGCCAAGCTGGCTTTCTTAGAGAACGGCCACAATGGTCTTTCGATGAGTTATACGCCTTGGTTGAGCAGATTGGTACCCGATATTGATTTGGCTTATTTATCTTATGCCAAACAGATCGGCCGCAGGTCAGGCTTGGGATTGAGCCTTCGCTATTTCTCCTTGGGGGAAATCAATCTTACAGATGAAAATGGGAATCCACAGGGTACTCTTTCACCTAATGAATTCGCCATTGACGGAGGCTACAGTCTTCAATTAAGTCAAGAATTCAGTTTGGGCGTCGCTTTGCGCTACATCTATTCCAATTTGGCCCAAAGTGCGGTCACCAGTTCTGGGAGTAATACCCAGGCAGGGCAGTCCTTCGCCGCTGATGTTGGCGCCTATTACCGTTCGAAGGAGATTAATTTGGAGAAAGGCCAAAAAGCACGCTACTCAGTGGGCTTGTTGCTGTCCAATATTGGTGCTAAAGTCAGCTACAGCGATGCGGCCAATTCAGATTTTCTTCCCACTAATTTGCGCTTTGGAGGCACTTTCGATCTGTTGTTCGACAAATACAATAGCATGGCCTTTACTGTGGAGATGAATAAACTATTGGTGCCTACTCCACCCGTTCGGGATCCAGATACCGGCGAAATCATCGCTGGTCAAGACAATAATGTGCCCCCTTTCGAAGGAATTTTTCAGTCGTTCGGCGACGCTCCCGGCGGCAGTCGTGAAGAATTCCGTGAGATTATTTGGAATACAGGGGTAGAGTACAATTATGACGACAAGTTCTTTTTGAGAGGAGGCTACCAGTATGAGCATGAAACCAAAGGGAATAGAAAGTATTTTACATTGGGTCTTGGTATCAAGTACAATGTGTTCGGTTTAGATTTCGCCTACTTGATTCCTGCAACCCCAACGGTGCAAAGTCCTCTAGAGAACACCTTGAGATTCACCCTCTACTTCGGACTGGGAGGAGGTGGAGAAGATGCTTAATGACGGTGAACCTTTTGCTTGGCTAATTGTCATTTGAACACTTTCTAAAAGATTGCCCGCCCCGAGCGGGCTTTCTTTTATTTTTGGCAACCTAAAACGCGGAGATGGCAAAGAAGAAAATTGGCAAGTCTGAGTATTTGAAGTGGTACGAAGACATGCTTTTCTGGCGGAAGTTTGAAGACAAAGCGGCCGCCCTCTACATCCAACAGAAAATTCGAGGTTTCCTGCACCTGTACAATGGCCAAGAGGCTGTACTCGCAGGTTCGCTATTCGCAATGGAACCCGGAGACCGTATGATTACGGCTTACCGAAACCACGTGCAGCCCATCGGCATGGGGGAAGACCCGCGTCGTATCATGGCTGAATTGCTCGGAAAAGCTACAGGTACTTCAGGGGGCAAAGGCGGATCTATGCACATGTTCAGCAAAGAGTATAATTTCTATGGCGGACATGGTATTGTTGGGGGGCAAATTCCTTTGGGAGCTGGTTTGGCTTTCGCTGATAAATATCTCGATCGAAAGCAAGTGACCCTAACGTATATGGGCGACGGTGCTGTTCGACAGGGCTCTTTTCACGAAACCCTGAATCTAGCGGCCATGTGGCAACTGCCAGTGGTATTCATTGTTGAGAACAATGGTTACGCAATGGGTACCTCAGTGGAACGTTCGGCCAATCATACCGAAATATGGAAATTGGGCTTGGGCTACGAGATACCATGTCGTCCGGTAGAAGGAATGGATCCGGTGTCTGTATATGAAGGCGTGCAAGAGGCAGTGGAATTGGCCAGAAATGGCGGAGGCCCAAGTCTTCTAGAGATTAAAACCTATCGTTACAAAGGTCACTCTATGAGCGATGCGCAGCATTATCGCACCAAAGAAGAAGTAGCCGAGTATCAGAAGATAGACCCTATCACCACCTGTAAGGATACCATCTTGAAGAAGAAGTACGCTACAGAAGCGCAGATCCAAGAAATTGATGAGCGCGTAAAAGAGTTGGTGAATGAATGTGTACGTTTCGCCGAAGATTCTCCTTTCCCAAAACCAGAGGATCTTTACAAAGACGTTTACGCCCAAACCGATTACCCATTTATTAAAGAGTAAAATGGCAGAAGTGGTGACAATGCCCCGCTTGAGCGATACCATGACCGATGGTACCGTGGCGAAGTGGCACAAGAAAGTAGGAGAAGCTGTTCAAGAAGGCGATCTGCTTGCGGAAATAGAAACCGATAAGGCTACGATGGAGTTCGAGTCTTTTCAAGAAGGTACACTATTATATATAGGAGTGGAAGAAGGGGCATCTGCACCTGTAGACAGTATTCTTGCGATTTTAGGCGATAAGGATGAAGATGTTCAGGCCCTCATCGCAGGGGGAGCTCAACCGAGCAGTTCCAGCGATAAGGAAGCTGCATCTATTAAAGAGTCTGTCGCTGAGGATGCAATATCAGCTTCACCTGCCCCTGCTCCTACCGTTTCTTCAAATGGAGAGACAAGAGTAAAAGCATCGCCTTTGGCTCGAAAGATGGCAGAGGATAAAGGTTTTGACCTCGCCCAGATTCATGGAAGTGGAGATGGAGGCCGCATTGTTAAGCGCGATGTGGAGTCATATACCCCTTCTCAAACCACACCGGCCACGGCAACCAACCGACAAGAGGCTTTTACCGGAGAGTTTTATGAAGAGTTCCCGGTTAGCCAAATGCGCAAAACCATTGCTCGTCGTTTGGCAGAGTCGAAATTCACAGCTCCGCATTTTTATCTCACCATAGATGTAGATATGGATCGCGCCCATAACGAGCGTGAGGCATTGAAAGAAGCAGGGGTGAAAGTTTCGTTCAACGACTTGGTCATCAAGGCGGCTGCTCTTGCGCTTAGGAAGCATCCCAAAGTCAATTCCAGTTGGTTGGGAGACCGTATTCGGGTGAATCACCATGTGCACATGGGGGTAGCTGTGGCCGTAGACGAAGGATTGTTGGTCCCAGTTGTACGCCACGCAGATCAAAAAGGCTTGCAGCAGATCTCACAAGAAGTGCGCGATTATGCGGGAAAAGCACGAGATAAGAAATTGCAACCGTCAGACTGGGAAGGCAACACATTTACCATTTCCAATCTTGGAATGTTCGGCATAGAAGAGTTTACAGCCATTATCAATCCACCTGATGCCTGCATTTTGGCTGTGGGTGGAATTCGGGAAGAGGCTGTGGTCAAATCAGGTCAGATCGTTATTGGCAGAAGAATGAAGCTCACGCTCTCTTGTGACCATCGGGTGGTTGATGGAGCTACTGGAGCGGCCTTCTTGCAAGATCTAAAAGCAAACTTAGAGCTTCCGGTACGGATGCTTGTATAGCAACATATGGCAAATTATATAGTTACAGGGGCTTCTCGAGGAATCGGTGAAGCCCTTGTTCGTGAAATGAGATCGGCGGGGCATCAGGTGCTGGCTTTGGCAAGAAATGAAAGTTCATTGGCGCGATTGGCTGAGGAAACCGGATGTTCTTATTGGCCATTTGATTTGAGTAGGCAAGACACAGAGGGCTTACAGCGCATCTTGAAAAGCTGGAATGGGTTGGATGGGATCGTGCACAATGCGGGTACTTTGGTCAACAAGCCCTTCTTAGAATTGAGCCGAGAGGAGGTGCTTCATGTATACGAGGTGAATGTTCTTTCGGCTTTTGAATTGTTCAAAACTGTTCTTCCCTTTGTGAACAGAGGAGGTCATTTGGTAGCGATTGGCTCGATGGGAGGGCTCAATGGCAGTGTAAAGTTTGCCGGATTGAGTGCATATAGTTCCAGTAAAGCAGCCCTCGGGGTGCTAATGGAGTGCTTGCAGGCTGAATTTGGTGACCGAGATTGGGCATTTAATGCCCTTGCTTTGGGGGCTGTTTCTACGGAAATGCTGAAGCAGGCTTTCCCTGGATACGAGGCTCCCGTGGTTCCAGAGCAAATGGCATCGTTTATTTTGAAATTTATTCTTTCTGGACATCAGGTAATTAGGGGAAAAGTGCTTCCAATTAGCCTGAGTAATCCGTGACACCTATTGCGTGATTGAAAAGTCGACTTACATTTGCCGCCCCGTTCAGGAAGTGTGTTCGGGATCGTTCTAAAGACATGTTGAAAAAAGAGGCTTAGAAAGCTTTGAGAAGACCGAAATGGTTTTAACTTTGCTCTCCCGTTTTTCACCTGAAAAATGAATAACGAAGTCTCTTTGAAAAATTTTGGCGAAAGGCTTGTAGGAATAAAAAACTGCAGTACATTTGCCGCCCCTTACGAGGGGTTTGTCAGAAAGACGAAAGTTCTTTGAATTATTGGGAAAGAAGGTAAGAATCTAAGCGACCATCGAGCGAATCACAGAATCAAACATCTTACAACGGAGAGTTTGATCCTGGCTCAGGATGAACGCTAGCGGCAGGCCTAACACATGCAAGTCGAGGGGTAACAGGGAAGCTTGCTTCTGCTGACGACCGGCGCACGGGTGCGTAACGCGTATGCAACTTGCCCTCAACTGGGAAATAGCCCGGAGAAATTCGGATTAATGTCCCATAGTATTACAAGATCGCATGGTGTTGTAATTAAAGTTTCGGCGGTTGAGGATGGGCATGCGTCCTATTAGCTAGTTGGAGAGGTAACGGCTCACCAAGGCTACGATAGGTAGGGGGCCTGAGAGGGTAATCCCCCACACTGGTACTGAGACACGGACCAGACTCCTACGGGAGGCAGCAGTGA
>CAZDPF010000026.1:0-19171 GCA_964507215.1 uncultured Chryseobacterium sp.
CGAAGATCAAGCTGCTGGAATTGTCCGAGTTGAATGTCCATCACTTCCATTTGCCGTTGCAGCAGGTGAACTTGGTCGTGGTGATCAGAGATGGCTTCTTCATTGTGCTGATGGGGCTCTTCTGCTTCAGAAGTTACCGAAGGCTTACAGGCCACAAATGCCCATAAAGCCATGAGAGGAATGAGGTTTTTCATGTAGTGTTTTGTTAGAACTGCCCAGTGAGGAATTGCCATTCCGTAAGCAGTTGTTGGTAATTTTTTACAGCCGTGAGATGGGCATCTTTGATGTCTCTGGCTCTTTGTAAGCTATTGAGGAACTCGAGGTAGCCAATCTCCCCATTGCCATAGGCAGACTGGGCGAAATGGAGCAATTCATCAGCAGCAGGAAGGCCATTGTTTTGATACCATGCTACCTCTTGTGCTGATTTGAGCAATTGCTCGTATAGGCTGTTCTTCACTGCCTTTATTTGCAACTGACGTTCTTCCAATTGGGCTTGCGCCATCATTCTACCCGCACGCGCCGCTTTGGCTCTACCCTCTTGGGCCCAGAAGAACAGTGGAATGTCTAGGCCTACTGACAAGCCGCTCATATTGGGCATTCCATCGATGCTCTGGTTGAAATAACCCACGTTCCAATCGGGTAAGAAGCGTGATTTACTCAAGCGATATTGCTGATCGGCTACAGCCAAACCCTGTTGCTCCCATTGCATCCAAGGCATTCCTACTGAGTCAGACATTTTTGGCAGCTGATCGATGCCTTCCAATAGAGCCCCTTCTGCCAAAGAGATCGCGCTATCTATTCCTACCCATTGGAGCAGTTCGGCTTGTTTTTGTCGCCAATCTGCATCAAGTTGCTGTTGTAGCAATAGCATTTGCTCCATTTCGGCATCTGCTCGTATACGCTCTAATTTGTTGATTTCACCCGCTTGCAATCGCTTGCTTGCTGCGTCAGCAAAAGCGCGGTAGACCTCGGCCCATTCTTGAACCAAACTTCTTCGGGCATCCGCCAAGGCCAATTCCCACCAAGCCAGACGAAGCTGTCGCTCCCATTCTAATGAAGACAGTTGAAACTGTTGTTTTTCACGATTGAGCAGCGCCTGCTGCAAGGCATCTTGTCGCAAATAGGTGGTAGGGAATCGCAAATTCTGCTTCACTTGCCATTGGTAGTCGTCTACCGCAGTGTTCAACTGCCCATAGGTGTATACCACACTGGTGGGATCGAGTTCCCATGCCGTTCGCTGAAGGTTTTCTTGCTGAGCTACTGCTGCCCGAGCTCGTTGAATAAGAGGATGCTCTTGCCGTCCGATAGCCACCAAATCTTGCAATTGAACCGGCTGTTGCTGGGCTTGGATCTGGGGAGCGGCCAATAAGGCCACAACCAACAAAGGCAATGCTGATGATTTGGCGGGTTTCCACTCTTCCAATAGGCTATAAAGCACAGGAATAACCACCAAAGTGAGCAAGGTGGCAGTTACCAATCCCCCAATGACCACTGTAGCGAGCGGACGTTGTACTTCAGCTCCGGCCGAACTAGAAAGGGCCATTGGTAAAAAGCCCAATGCCGCCACAAAGGCCGTTAGCAATACTGGTCTAAGCCGCACTTGGGTTCCCAAGAGAATGCGCTGATGTAAATCCGCCACCCCTTCTTGTTTCAATTGATTGAAATAACTGATGAGCACAATACCGTTGAGCACAGCCACTCCAAAAAGGGCAATAAAACCTATACCTGCAGAGATGGAGAAGGGCATATCGCGCAACCACAAAGCATACACCCCACCGATGGCAGACATTGGTATAGCAGTGAAAATCAATAGCGCTTGGGGGAGGCTATCAAAAGTGAAAAAGAGCAAAACCAAGATGAGCAGTAGGGCCACCGGAACTGCAATTCCCAAGCGGGCTCTAGCGGCAATCAGATTTTCAAACTGTCCGCCGTACTCAATATAATACCCGGCAGGAAGATCGAGTTCAGTGCGCAATCGTTCTTGTATTTCTTGCACCAAGCTCTCTGTATCGCGATTGCGCGCATTGACGCCAACCACTATTCGCCTTTTGGCATTTTCTCTACTGATCTGCATGGGACCGTCTTCAAACTGAATGGTAGCCAATTCCTTTAATGGTACTTTTTGTCCATTTGGAAGCGGAACAAACAGCTCTTTTAAATCGTCTAAGCTTTGTCTGTGTGCAGCATCTAAACGAACCACCAAGTCAAAGCGCCTTTCACTTTCCAAAACAACTCCCGCTACTTCACCAGCAAAAGCGGTACGGAGCAGAGTGTTCAAGTCGGCTATGTTGAGGCCGTATTGGGCAATTTTCTCTCGCTGATAACGCACAATCATCTGCGGCAAACCTTGGGTTTGCTCTACCCGCATATCGCCAAGTCCGGGAACAGAGGCAATGATCTGTTCTACCTTGAGTGCTTGCGCATGCAATACTTCAGGATCTTCTCCAAAAATTTTAATGGCGATGTCTTCGCGCACTCCGGCAATCAGCTCGTTGAATCGCATTTGAATAGGCTGGGTGAATTCATAGCCTACGCCCGGTATTTCACTGAGCACGGCCTCCATCTTTTCAAACATCTCCTCCCTACTTTGGGCAGTGACCCATTCATCCATCGGCTTCATGCGCAAAATGATATCCCCCACTTCAATGGGCATGGGGTCTGTAGCGATTTCAGAAGTACCTATTTTGCTCACGGCCATTTCCACCTCAGGGAAATTATCGAGCAAGGCTTTTTGGATTTTACTCGAGACTGCCACACTCTGCGCCAAAGAGCTTCCTGGAGGCAGTATTTGGTGTAAGGCAAAATCACCTTCTTCTAGAGTAGGAATGAATTCCCCACCCAATCTGTTGAAAGTAAATACACTCATGCCAAAAACCACCAAAACACTCCCAACCACCAGTGCCCTATACTTCAAAGCGATTTGCACCGTAGGCTGATGCAATTCCTGCAAGAAGCCGATAAACTTATAGGATGGGCCGTGGTCTTTTTTGATGCTTCGCTTGAGAAACAAGGCACTCATCATGGGTACATAAGTCATCGAGAGGAGCAGCGCACCGAGGATGGCAAAACTGACGGTTTGCGCCATGGGACCAAACATTTTTCCTTCTATGCCTACCAAAGCCAGTATGGGCAGGTACACAATGAGGATGATGATCTCCCCAAAAGCGGCGGAACTTCTGATTTTTCCGGCAGCTTGAAGTACCTCTTCATCCATTCTGTCTTTGCTCAAATGCTGTCCATTAAACCGATGCTGCAGTCTGTGAAGAATGGCTTCTACAATAATCACCGATCCATCAACTACCAGCCCGAAATCAATGGCGCCCAGACTCATTAAATTGGCCGAAATGCCGAAGATGTTCATCATGCCCACGGCGAACATCATGCTCAGCGGAATCACAGAGGCCACAATAAGTCCGCCTCGCAAATTGCCCAAGAGCAGTACAAGCACCAAGATGACAATCAATCCGCCTTCAATGAGGTTTTTTGAAACCGTTGCGATGGCATTTCCGATGAGTTTCGAACGATCTATGAAGGGCTCGAGCACCACCCCTTCAGGCAATGAACTTCTGATTTGCTCTATGCGTTCTTTCACGGCTTGAACGGTCTCATAGGAGTTGGCTCCCTTCAGCATCAGCACTTGACCTCCCACCACTTCGCCCTCGCCATTGGCCGTTACGGCACCATATCTGGGGGCATAACCATAGCCCACGCTGCCAATATCTCTAATGAGCAATGGGATGCCATTGACATTCTTCACCACTATTTTCTCAATATCAGAAAGGCTCTTCACCAAGCCCTCTCCGCGGATGAAATAGCTGGTGTGGCTGCGTTCTATATAACTCCCTCCAGTGTTCTGATTATTTCGTTGGAGGGCTTGGAAAACCTCGGCAATGGTTACTTCTGAAGCATGTAAACGACTGGGGTCAAGGGCAACTTCATATTGTTTGAGGTGACCACCCCATCCGGAAACTTCAATAACACCTGGGGTTCCAGCCAATTGTCTTTTAACAATCCAGTCGTTAATCGTGCGCAGCTCCATGTCGGAATAGCGCTCTTTGAAACCGTCCTCTGCGCGCAGCACATATTGGTACACTTCGCCTAGGCCTGTGGTGATCGGACCCAAGTTGGGTTTTCCAAATCCATCGGGAATATCAGACTCAGCCTGCTTGAGCTGTTCTGAAATGAGTTGGCGAGCGCGGTAGATGTCTACATCGTCTTCAAATACCACGGTGATAACAGAAATGCCGAATCGAGAAATCGATCTGATCTCGGTAACCCCGGGAAGATTAGACATGGCAATCTCGATGGGGAAGGTGATAAATTGCTCTACCTCCTGAGCGGCCAATGTGGGAGAATGCGTCATTATTTGTACCTGATTGGTCGTGATATCAGGTACGGCATCGATGGGAATTTGTCGCAGCGAGAAACTGCCCCAGCCAATCAATGCGAGGATGAAAAGACCTACTACAAGCTTGTTGCGGATCGAGTAGGCGATCAGTTTGTCAATCATTTTTGGAATATACTGTTCTACAGGAAGTTCGTTGAAACGAACCGAGAAATTGTCTGAAATGTAGGACGAATGTCCTGAGGTTTAGACAATAGGTGACCCTCGAACAGGAGAAGAAGTAAGAAAACGAAGACTCGCAAAGGCTGTAGGCTCTACCGGAGCAGGTGGCTCAACAAATTCTGGCGCAAGTTCAGGAATGCGGAGGCTTGGGCACAAACAGGCCTCATCAAAATGCCATTCCAAAGCCAATGGAACCGCCTCGTCAGCAGCAGGTGAGTGAAAAAAGAAATCATCACCAGCAGCGGGGTGTTCAATATCGCTAAAGAGATCCAACAACTCATGCCACCAATCAGCTTGCAGCAAATGGTTGGCCGTCCAGTGGCGCATCTGATGGTGCTCAGATACATTGGCATGGTGCGAATGCGGTACAAATGCATGCAGCATACTGCTGAACATGGCCAGCACAAGCAACAAGCGAAACGATTGTATCCGCATTTTCATGACGCAAAATTAGTCTTTTCCACCACGCAGCGCCATGCTGCTGTCTGTCTGCGGGGTTAAACAAATCCCAAGAAGCACTTGTTAGTCTAGTCTAACATTTTAATTTTGCCGAAACACACTTTTTTGTTGCGACAGCTTCTTTTATCCTCCGTTTTACTTCTTTCTACATTGATGGTAGGCGGGCAAAACACCTTAACCATTGAAGTGGTAGATGCCGAAGGGAATGCCATTCCTGGAGTAGTGGGATGGCTCTCAGGCAAGAAGACACTGCAATCAATAGCTAAGCCTGATGGGCAAATGGAATGGCAAGGCCTACCGTTTGGGAAGTACCATTTGCAACTGCGGGCGGTGGGTTTCCTTGCTTATGCAGACAGCCTTCACTTTTCAGCTTCCACTCAAAAACACCTCGTTCAATTACAAAATGATCGACTGCAATTAGAACAGGTGGTGGTTACCGCTACGCGTTCTTCGGTGCCTTTGTACAATGCACCCATTGTAGTAAGTCAACTCGGACAAAAAACCTTTGATCTCACCCAATCTGTGAGCCTGGCAGAAGGACTGCAGTTCAGTCCGGGCTTACGCGTAGAAAACAACTGCCAAAACTGTGGATTCACCCAGCTACGAATCAACGGTTTGGATGGCGCCTATTCACAGATTCTCATCAATAGCCGACCGGTTTTTTCGGCCTTGGCAGCGGTCTACGGATTGGAAATGATTCCATCCAATATGATTGAGCGCGTAGAAGTGGTGAAAGGGGGCGGTTCAGCACTATATGGAGGCAACGCCATTGGAGGCACGGTGAATATTCTCACGCGAGATCCGCTGGAGAATTCGGCGCAAATAGGCCTAGACCAAGCCATCATCAAAGGAAATGCCCGCGAACAACGCCTGTACTTCAATGCCTCCTTGGTAGATCCTAGCCTTCAAAAAGGGATACACCTTTATGGCAATAGGCGAATGCGAGAAGGCTGGGATGCCAATGGAGATGGGTTCACCGAACTCACCGAAATAGATGGTTGGAACCTAGGGTTCAATAGTTTTTGGAAAATTACTGATCGCAAGCGCTTGGAGCTTCAATACAATAGCTTGCAAGAATATAGACGAGGCGGATCTGAACTTCACTTACCGCCACATCAAGCCCAAATAGCCGAACAACTCCAACACCGCATTCAAGGAGTAAGCCTCAGCTATGAGTGGTTATCAGCCAACGAGAAACATCGCCTTTCCGCTTACGCTTCTTTTCAGCAAGTTGATAGAGACAGTTACTACGGTGCAGGAGGCCGCATTCTTGCGCCGGGAGATACCCTTCTGCCCAGTGATATTTTGGCCTTGAACGCCTACGGAAATTCCAATGATTTGACCACGGTAATGGGGGCGCAATACGCCTTGGTACTTCGGCACGACCTCCAATTGAGCGCAGGCATCGAACAGCAATTCAATGATGTAACAGACGAAATGCCAGGCTATGAGCGCAAGATCCATCAGACCGTAAGTACGCTGGGAAGCTATTTGCAATTAGAATGGGATCCCACCGAAAGGTGGTGTTTTGTTCTCGGGTCACGTCTAGATCAACTCAACATTCAAGGAAACTATTTATTTCAAGAAGAGGCCATTCCCAATCGGCTAAGTAGGCCTGTTTGGGTTCCACGTTTGAGCGCTTTATATCGTATTCACCGCCAATGGAGACTTCGTGCTTCCTATGCGGAAGGGTACCGTTCTCCCCAAGCATTTAATGAAGACTTGCACATCGAAACAGTGGGTGGCGCGGCCAGACTCATCCGCTTAGACCCACAGCTTGAAATGGAACGCTCGAGAAGCTATTTGGCTTCCATTCAATTCAACCGCAGCAAAAATCAACGGCAACTTAGCTTGGTGGTGGAAGGCTTTCATACCCAATTGTTGAACCCCTTCATTTTAGGGGAAGCTGAAGAGCTTCCCAATGGGATTTCGCAAATCACCAAGCGAAATGGATCTGGTGCCTTTGTGCAAGGAGTGAATGCAGAACTCAAATGGGCCATGTCTGATCGATGGATGATAGAAAGTGGTTTTACGCTCCAACGTGCGCGCTATACCGAAAAAGAAGTGCTTTGGACGGCTGACAATATCGAAGGTGCGCCTTCTGTAGAAACCCAAGTGATGCTGCGAACGCCCAATGTGTATGGATTTCTCACCGCCGCTTGGGATCCAAAAGGTCCTTTTATGCTGGCAAGCTCCCTGAATTACACCGGCAGTATGACTGTTTCGCGCTTGGTGAATGTAGCCACTGAACAGCTCGAACTTCTGGCCACTCCTGATTTTGTAGACATCAATCTCAAGATGACCTACGATTGGACCTTGCATGAAAACCTTCAGGTTCAATGGAAGGCAGGAATCCACAATCTTTTGGATGCCTTTCAAAACGATTTTGACAGCGGCCCCGATAGAGATGCAGGCTATGTATACGGACCGCTCAGACCTAGGACTGTATTCCTCGGTTTTCAGTTATCACTATAAAAGAAACTGTATACCTGATTGTTACGTGTTTTGATAGAATTGAATAGATCGCAATTCAAGTTGAAAAGGACGGGTGTCTTTGTCGCCTTTGAAGATGCCAATCCGAATCACTTTTGAAAGAAATTCCTTGTTCAAGGGAGTCAGCTTCTTCTGTCCGATGACATATTCATTGAACGCGCTAAAGGGCACTCGGATACTCTGCCATTCTGTTGATGGAACAAAATCGCCAAGAAAATACGGCCTGAACCACATCGTCTGGTTCTCTAACATCAGGGCAAATCCACCCCCTGATCCTCGGCATTCTATTTCAACTCCGTCAAAACTGCTCAGATCATATTCGCCAAAAGAAGATCGCAATGAGGCAAAACCACCATTATTGGCCAAAGACAGCTGCCCTTCAAACAACAAGCTTTCTTTTAGTACCAGCACCTTCCCTTTAGAAACGCCGCCCATCACATTGTCATTGATGATCTTCCAAGCTTGCTGTTCGGAGGGAACGGCAAAGTCAAATCCAGAAAATGATGCAGGACTCACCATCATACATACGTTGAACATCCAATAAACTGCGCGCATCGTTTGGTCTTTGCACAATGAAACACCAGATGAACATCAGTGTTTAGCTCCATATTCGGGCCGCCTCCCTGAACGTATTAACATGGGCCTCTAATATGTCTGTTAACTTCTCTGAATAACCACCTCCCATGCTCACGGCTACCGGCACCTCCGCCTTCTTGCAATATTGAAAAACCAGGGCATCTCGCTTTTTGCAACCTTCTCTACTTAGGCTGAGTCGGCCCAGCTTATCAGTAGCCAGCACATCTACTCCACTTTGATAGAAGACAAAATTGGGTTGAAGACGTTGGAATAAAAGATCCAGATGCTTTTCGAGGAGATAGAGGTAAGTGTGGTCGTTGCAACCATCTTCCAGTGGCACATCCAAATCACTGTGCTCTTTGTGCAAAGGATAGTTGCTTTTTCCATGCATACTGAAGGTGAAAACGCGGCTTTCCGTTTGAAAAATAGCGGCTGTTCCATTGCCTTGGTGCACATCTAAATCAACCACCAATATCTGCCAATTGGGGTGGGCTTGCAGCAGCGCATCAGCCCCAAGAGCGATATCATTGAAAAGGCAAAACCCTTCTCCCCGATCGCGAAAAGCATGATGGGTTCCTCCCGCGATATTCATAGACACGCCTTCTGCTATGGCATATTGGGTATTCATCACTGTTCCGCCACAGATGAGCATTTCGCGTTCTACCAATTGTGCACTCCAAGGGAAGCCCGTCTTTCGAATTTCTTGCTTGCTGAGGGTGCCATTGAGCAGTTTCTCAACGTAAGTTGTTGAGTGAATACGCTCCACCTCATGCCTTGTCAAAGCTTGGGGGGCAAATAGCATTGATTCCTCTATGATTCCTTCACGCAGCAGTTGTTCTGGAAGCAAGGCATATTTCTCCATCGGAAAACGATGTCCGGGCGGTAAAGGATGGCAATAGAGCGGGGCAAAAGCAAGCTTCATAACAAGCACAAAACAACGGAAAAGCCCAAAGGATCGTCCCGCTATCTTTGCCGCATGATCAGCCGATTCTTGCTCGCAATTGCCATAGGGATGACAGGAAATGGGCTGTTGGGTCAACAGGCGCTCTACCACGTTTCCCTTGCGCTGGAAGAAGATCTCCGTACCGTACGGGGACATGTGCACATGGAGTTGCCCGTTTCTGTTGACAGTTTACCGGAAAAAATTTGGCTTGAATTCTGGCCGTTGGCTTATAGTCAACCCCATTCGGTGCTGGCCGATCAGTGGTTGGAGGACCAACAAACCCGATTTCACTTCAGCAAGGCAGAAGAACGGGTACAGCTCGACACGCTTTGGATGGTGGAAGGCCAGGGAAAAAGGCCTCTGCATTATTCCGAAGGAAGAAGTCCGGAACTGCTATTCCTCTACCGCGATAGCTTGAAAGATGCACGGCCAGTGATTAACGCCCACTTCCAGCTGCGATTGCCGATCAACGGTTGGGATGATTTTGGCTGGCGAGAAGATGGACTGTTGCTAAATCATTGCTATTTGCGCTTTTCTGCCTTTGATGGCGAGCAGTTTCTTCCCTCTCCTGCCTTGCGCAGTGCCGATCGGAATGCGCAAGATTGTGGGATATTTCTGGAAATACAGCTTCCTGCCTTTTACTTCCCCATCACGCCACTGCCGGAAGCCGGCGAAGAGCGTTGGAATGGTCTGTTTCAATTGGGTGAAAAGGATTTCCTCCAAACTCCACGCACCCATCAGTTCAGTGATCCCCAACACAGCGGCGATCTTCCGCTTTTCCTCTCCAATCACGCACGTATTTTCAAAACAGAGGTTCCCCAGGTACGCCCAGTCTGGGCCGGCAATGGTCCGGTACTACCAGAAACCGAAGAAGTCATCCGTAGCTTCCAGCGAATGCGCAACTGGCTGAAACAACAATATGACTATCAAGACAGCCTTTTGTGGACTCTTGTTTTTACAGAGGCCTCATTGCCAGAAGAGAGCAGCCTTGGATTGCTGTTTTGCAATACGCGAAACCCAGGACCCTACACCGAGCTTTCGATGGCCTCTCGCTACTTCCGAGCGGTTTTGAGCAGCAGGTCAAACGGACATGCTTCGCCATGGTTGAGCAGTGGACTGGCCCATTATATGGCCTATGAATACCTGGCCACCTATTACCCGGAACAGAGCTTGGGCGGTCCTTTTGAGAACAGCCTCATTGCGCGCTTCTTTAAGGTAGACGAGCTGCCCATCGGCTACAGCCAACAATTGCTTTATCTGTATTTGGCCAGGCAAGGTCTAGATCAATCAGTGACAGACAGCGCTGAAGCCTTTACCCGCGGTACTTACGATGCCGAAATGAAAGGGAAAACAGTGATGCAATTGAATTACCTGCATGATTATGTGGGCGATCGACGGTTTCGGCAGGCCATTGCCGATTTTTTGAAATCTGATAGAAAGCGCGATCAATTGGAGAAAGCCTTGACCACTTACCAAGCATACAAACCGCTGGATTGGTTCTTTGACGATATGCAGCAAGGTGCACAACCGCTTGACCTCCGCTTGCACAAAACGGAAGCTTGCGAAAGCCTTTTTGTGGTGACAACTTCGGCTCGGAAGGGAGGCGCTATGCCTTATCCCGTCTCCGGCTACATTGGCGATAGTCTGGTAATGACCGAATGGTTCGGTCCGCATGAGAAAAAACAAGGCAAAAACTTCTACAAAGCCGATTACGATCAAATTGTAGTGGCAGACCCATTGCGCTACCCCGATTTGTTTGGCAAGAACAATCTGCGCAAGACTTCGGGTTTGTTTAAAGGGGGAAAACCGCTGGAATTGCAACTCTACACCAGCCTGGAAAATCCCAATAAGAACCAAATCTACTGGCTTCCCAGTGCGAGCTACAATGCCTATGACCAGCTCTCGGTAGGCGTGAGCTTGTTCAACACTACCTTGATTCCGAAAAAGTTTGAGTACCGCTTGGGGCCTGAGTACAGCACAGGAACCGGTGAAATAACCGGCTTTGGCTACGTAGGCGTGAATTTCCCGCTTTTTGAAGGTCCCGTTCGATTGATCAGTGGCGGCGTTTTTTACAGGCGCTATCACTACGCTCCAGACCTTGCTTACAACCGTGTGTCGCCTGCCATCACCCTGCACTTTCGGAAGCCCTTTCCGCGAAGCCCTTACATCAGAAGATTGCGCATACGACATGTATTGGTAGACCTGGAGCTGCCGGCAGGAGAAAATGGGGTAGTTGGAGAAACCGGTTACTCTGTGTTTAACATGCGCTATACCAGTGAGTATACCCATGTTCTTCGTCCACATACCTTGAAAGCAGATTTTCAACTGGGGGATCTGTTCAGCAAACTAAGTGTAGAGTGGGATCAACGGTGGATGCTTCGGAATCGCAAATGGATGATATTAAGACTCTTTGCGGGATGGATGCCCTACAATAACAATCCAACAGACATAGACCTCTTCGATTTCGGACTGTCGGGCACCCAAGATTACCTCTTCGACTACTACTTCATTGGGCGATCGGAAGAAAGCGGCATCTGGAGCCAGCAGTTCTTTATTACCGATGGCGGCTTTAGAGCCAACACCCGTCAGTTTGGAAGAACCCACCTGGTCTCAGCCAACCTCAGCCTGCCCCTCTACAGCGTTTTTGGCTTATACGGAGATGTAGGCACCATTGGCGGTCCTGTAGAATGGGGGTATGGCGTTCGGATTGCCCTCTTTACTGATTTCTTGGAGTGGTACTTCCCCATTCAAAGCAGAAAAGTGGACCATTATGCAGAAGCACAGTACTTGTCACACACCCGCTTTGTGCTCGACCTCGACTTGGATGCCATCATCAATAGGCTTCGAAGAGGATTCTATTGATGGGTTTCCATTAATTCCACTACTTCCTTCCAACTGTTTTTTGGCATTTGACAAGTCCCTTCTTGACACAAATAATAAAGGGTTTGGCCTTCCATCCATCGGTTTTGGAAGATGGGTAAGTCTGAGGGAGATTCACTCCAAACAAGCAGTACCCTTTCTGGCAACTGTTGCATCAATTCACGGTATTTGCTTGCTGCATCTTCACCCACAATGGCCAGTTCATAATGCTGAGCTGTGAGGAAGTGCAATAACAAGCCCCAGTTGGAATAGCCCTCCGGATAGCGCTCCAGGCCATTCAACACCCTGCTCAACATCTCTTTGGCGCGCTGCATCCAATCTGGCTTGCCGAAGAGCAATCCCAAATCATATAAGTTTCTCGCCATTTGAGAATTGGCTGCAGGAATTACGTTGTCTTCATTCTCTTTGGTACGTACCACCAAGGTGCTGTCTGTGCTGTACCAGAGCAAAGGGCTATTGGGATCATCAAATAATTGCAGTGCCTTTTCGGTCCATTCTATGGCTTGGTGCAAGTACTTCTCCTCCCCACTGATGCGGTGAAGATCGATGGCCGCACGAATTAAAAAAGCATAATCATCTAACAGGGCTTCTCCATAGGCTTGCCCTTGGATAGCGGCATGATGCAGCTGGCCGTCTGACTGCATGGTGGTACACAAAGCCTCAAAAACCTCCTTCGCCAAATGGCGATATGTTTCCTTCTGGGCAGCTTCGTACAACTTGCATATACCTGAAATCGCCATGGCATTCCATGATGTCAGCACCTTATAATCTAGTCCCGGTCGAATTCTTTTAGATCGAGTAGCGAGAAGCACCGATTGAATCTCTTTCCATTGCGCTTGAAAAACAGTAGGGGCAAGTGTGGCCATCATCTCCCGATCGGTCATTTGCCTTTGCAGAATGAATCTACCTTCCCACTCTTCGCCTGGTGTTAGGCGAAACCATTGGGGAAGCGAAATCTCTGGCAGCTTCTGTTGCACGGCCTCCAGCTCTGTTGCGCTCCAGGTGTAAAAAAGACCTTCCTCCCCTTCGCTATCTGCATCCAATGCAGAGAAATACAATCCGTTGTCAGCCCGCATTTCTCTTTGCATCCAAGCCAAACTCTCTTCAGCCACCCGCAAATACATAGAATCGCCCAAACTCAGGTAGGCCTTGCTGTACAGATGAATAAGTTGGGCATTGTCGTAAAGCATTTTCTCAAAATGCGGCACCTTCCACTCTTGATCTGTAGAGTAGCGGGCAAATCCACCCCCAATCTGGTCATAAATCCCCCCCAAGGCCATTTTATCCAAAGTCAACCGCAAGTGGGTATTGAGCCAAGGCAATTCTTCTGTAGACCAAAGATTCAGCAAGAGTTCAAGCTTGTTGGGCAAAGGGAACTTGGGGGCTTTGTCAGCGCCTCCCCAAACGGTATCTAATCGCCTGCGCCAGTTCACCATCGCATTCTCCAAAACTTCTTTCTGCAAGGGAAGCACATCATCTGTTTGATCAATCAATGCCTCGCTTTCTTGCATGCCTGCTTGTAAACGGCTGGCGTATTCCACCATCTTTCCCCGATCGCTTTGGTACAGAGTGGCCAACTGTTGCAATGCCTGTTTCCATTGTTCCTTTGGAAAATAAGTGCCTCCCCACACCGGTCTTCCATCTGGCAGCGCCACACAATTCAACGGCCATCCTCCTTGTCCAGCCATAATTTGCACGGCAGACATATAAACCTGGTCGATGTCGGGGCGCTCTTCGCGGTCTACTTTGATGCACACAAAATGTTCATTCATTACAGCCGCTACCGAATCATCTTCAAATGACTCATGTTCCATCACATGACACCAATGGCAAGATGAATAACCAATGCTGATCAACAGCAGCTTGTTTTCTGCCTGGGCCTGCGCCAAAGCTTGTTCATCCCAAGGCTGCCAATGCACAGGATTGTGTTGGTGTTGCAGTAAATAAGGACTTTCTGACGCTGATAGACGGTTCATTTCACCAGGGGTTTCTTGGGTAGTGCATTGCAGCATGAGTACTATCCCCATGACATTCAGCAGCTTGAATGCACGAGAAGTCGCCCATGTTAACTTTTGATTACTTCCGGCTGCTCGAAACACACTTTGTTATTTTCGCGTGAAGCATCGGGACGAACTGCATGGAAGGAGCTTATTTGCTGCTGGTTATTCTGCTATTTTCTCTGGCCATCGTAGACTTGATGGTAGGAGTGAGTAATGATGCGGTAAATTTCCTCAATTCTGCCATTGGATCCAAGGTGGCTTCTTTGCGCACCATTCTCATCATTGCCAGCATCGGAGTGTTTGTAGGAGCCGTTTTCAGCAGTGGGATGATGGAGGTGGCGCGAAAGGGTATTTTCAAACCCTCGCTGTTCAGCATGGATGAGATTATGATCATTTTCTTGGCCGTGATGATCACCGATATTCTGTTGCTCGATTTTTTCAATTCAGTAGCGCTTCCCACTTCTACCACGGTTTCCATTGTTTTTGAACTCCTTGGGGCTGCCTTGTTGCTGGCCATCATCAAATCGTCTCAAAATCCTGAACTCTCTGCCCTCGACTATATCAACACCACCAAGGCCCAAGAGATCATTGTGGGAATTTTTCTTTCGGTAGGCATCGCTTTTTCCGTGGGTGCCTTGGTGCAGTACCTCACCCGCATGTGGTTCAGTTTTAACTTCGAGCGCTACATCCCTCGCTTCGGCTGGATTATTGGTGGACTGGCCATTGCGGCCATCGCCTACTTTGTGCTGATCAAAGGCCTGAAAGGAAGTCAGTTTTTGGCCCATGATCAACTTCACTGGATTCAAGAGAACACCCTTCTTATTGTATTGATGCTCTTTGTGGGAAGTGGATTCATCCTCTTGCTGCTGCACCGTGTGTGGAAGGTTCATCCCTTGCGGATGGT
Organism: uncultured Chryseobacterium sp.; assembly: GCA_964507215.1. Lineage (GTDB taxonomy): Bacteria > Bacteroidota > Bacteroidia > Flavobacteriales > Schleiferiaceae > RFXV01. The sequence continues at coordinate 14,823 of CAZDPF010000026.1, forward strand.
GGTGCTGGCCGGAACATTTTCTTTGGCCATGGCTTTTGCTGGCAATGATTTGGTGAACTTCATTGGGGTACCCATCACAGGTTTTCAAACGTATCAAGCTTGGCAAGCCAATCATGAGACTGGCACTGCCTTGTCGATGGCTTTTTTGGAAGAGCCCATTCAGACGCCCAGTTACCTTTTGGTGATCGCAGGAGCCATTATGGTGCTTACCCTATGGTTTAGCGGTAAGGCGCGTAAGGTGACCGAAACCGAAGTGAATTTGGGAAGGCAAGATGCAGGAGATGAGCGCTTTCGTCCGAATCGCTTAAGCAGGGGAATAGTGAGCGGTTCAATAGCCCTTTCACGCGGAGTACTCAAGCTGATACCCAACAAATTGCAATCTCAGATCGACCAGCGCTTTGAAAAATATGTTGAGACTGATGAAGAAAATGCTCCTGCTTTCGATTTGGTGCGCGCTTCGGCCAATCTCATGGTGGCGAGCATTTTAATAGCCTTTGCCTCTTCATTGAAACTCCCGCTTTCCACCACTTACGTTTCGTTCATGGTGGCCATGGGTACGTCTTTGGCAGATCAAGCCTGGGGACGAGAAAGTGCCGTTTTTCGTGTGGCTGGTGTATTGAATGTAATTGGCGGATGGTTTCTCACCGCCATGACGGCCCTATTGGCCAGTGGATTGGCCGCATGGTTGTTTTGGTTATTTGGGTTACCCGCCATTTTGGCGCTTTTTGGTTTGGCGGCTTTTCTTCTCATTCGGTCGCACCTTCAATTTGTGCGCAAAAAGAAGGCAGAGGTAGTTGAAGTAGCGGTTGCAGAATCACAAGCAGTAGATCGCAAACGCGTGCTGGAAGCTACTTTGGAACAAAGCATCCAAACCCTACATGAGCTGCGCAAGGCCCTGCGTATTGGCATTCGTGAGATTCCTAGGGAGAAAGAAGAATTGGTTAAAAGAGTATTGGCACTCATCCAAGCCAACACCCTTAATAGCAGAAAAAAGCAGAAACAAAGCATCCGGTTCATCCGCAAGCTTCAGGGAGATGATTTGGTGGCTGCTCGTTTGTATTGGTTGGTACAAGATCTCCTGCAAGATTTAGGGCAATCCAGTGAGCTGTTGCTGCGAGAATGTGCAGAGTTCCTAAAAAACAGGCATGAACCCCCCAACAAAGAGCAAATGGCCGTTTTGCTGGCCTCTGAACAAGAACTCACAGAATATCTTTTGAAAGTAGAAGAGGCCCTTCGCGAACAAAATACACAGCATTTCAGCAGCCTGCAGCTTGAAAAGAGAGCATTTGTTGAGCGAACCAATCAAAGGCTAGACGACGTTTTGCGCTGGGCCCATCAGCGCAATGCCAATGGTAAAACCCTGGCGCTTTCACTCACCATTTTAATGGAGTCTAAAGACATTGCAGCCATTAGCCTCCGTTTGCTGAAGTTGTACAAAGAAAATGGCTTGGCTCAAAAGGAATAGGACGGCATTAGCGCCCTACCCCTACATATTCAAATCCCAAGTCGATGAGCTGTTTCTTGTCGTAGATATTTCGACCATCTAGAATAAATGGCGTTTTCATATTGCGCTTGATTTCCAGCCAATCTGGCGCCCGAAATTCAGCCCATTCTGTAAGCAATAAGATGGCATCTGCCCCCAACGCAGCGTCGAGCTCGTCATTGGCATAATACACGCTTTCATCTGGGTAGCTCAATTGGAAGTTGTCCATCGCCATAGGATCGTACACCCTAATCCTTCCGCCTTTCTTGAGAATGGTCGGAATAATTTCCAAGGCTGGAGATCGCGTAAAGTCTTTCACATTTGGCTTAAAAGACAAGCCCCATATAGCCACAGTCTTATGGCTCCAATCATGCTCCCACTTTCTTTCCAACCGATGAAGGAGATAGGTTTTCTGGCGTTGATTGGCTTGTTCTACGGCCTCTAATAGAAGAAAGGGAGAATCAGTTTCTCTTGCGCTTTGTACCAAGGAAGAGATGTCTTTGGGGAAGGTAGTTCCGGCAAATCCCAATCCGGGTATTAAAAAATTCGATCCAATCCGTGGGTCTGCTGCCAAAGCCTTTCTCACCTCGCTGATATCTGAGTTGAACTGATCGCAGAGACGCGCCATTTCATTGATAAAAGTGATGCGGGTAGCGAGCATGGCGTTGGTGGCGTACTTTCCCAACTCGGCGGAGGTCACGCTCATGGTGATTGGTGCCTTTCTATTGCGATAAAATGGCTTGAGTAGGGTGAGGAGTTTTTCTTCTACAAACGGACTGTCCAATCCGAGGATAATTTTCTCCGGATGGGTAAAATCATGAACGGCAGTACCTTCACTCAAAAATTCAGGATAATACGCACACTCAACAGAAGCATGCACCCTGTTTTTACGAAGGGCTTTATTCACTTGAAAACAAAGCTCATGGGTGCTTCCTGGCGGTAGAGTGCTACGGTTGACCAAGATTACATCTCTCTGAATATGTGGCATTAGTCGCTCTAGCCACATTTGGGCATGGGCAAAATCTGCCGCGCCAGTCTCTCTTCTACAAGCAACCGCGAGAATGATGATATCAGGAGCATGCAGTGTTTGATTCTCCCAATGATTAATGATGAGTCTTTCGCGTTTTTGGCAACGTTTGATAATCTCTGATAATTCAGGCTCAAATACGTCGAGCTGCCCCTGCATGAGTAAGGACAAATCATCCTCGTCTTCGGCTACGCATTGTATGTGATTGCCTGCGTCTGCAAGGCAAGCGGCGGTGACTAAGCCAATATGGCCAGCACCTATTACTAGAATATTCACAATTTCCCCCTGTTACTTGCAGCAAGTAAAGAAGAAATCGTGAGAACCCAAGATTAAAAAATGGTTAGCTGCTGAGATTTCCAAGAATCTTTTGCTTGCCCCAGAGAAGCGGATTTCAATTGTCAGAACGACAACTACCCAATAACGGAAACCTTTGCCAGCACCCGATCGAGACAATGGGTGATACGTTCCCAATCTTGCTCTGTCATATTGGTGCCCGAAGGCAAGCACAATCCTTTTTCGAAAAGTTGTCCTGCTACCGAAAGGGCCCCATCAGGATCTTGAACCAAGCCCTCACGGGTGTAAAAGGCCGCTTGTTGGAAAACGGGTTGCATATGCATGGGTTTCCACAACGGACGACATTCAATATTCTCAGCTTCCATGGCCAAGCGAATGGTTTCTCTGTTCAAGCCATTCTGCTGTGGCTCGACCAGAATACAGCTGAGCCAGCGGTTGGAAAAATGACCTGATATTTCGGGCTGAAAGCTAATCGGACCATCGCCATTAAACTGTGTGGCGAAATATGATTGATAGCGCTCAAAGTTGGCTCTTCGCTGCGCCACACGCTGGGTGAGCACCTCCAACTGCCCTCTTCCGATGCCTGCCAACACATTGCTCATGCGGTAGTTGTAGCCCACTTTGCTATGCTGATAGTGCGGCGCTTCGTCTCTGGCCTGGGTAGCAAGGTGAAATGCGGCTTCAATGGCCTTGGTGTCATTGCTGATCAGCGCTCCACCCCCACTGGTGGTGATAATCTTGTTGCCGTTGAAAGAGTACACGCCCATCCACCCCATAGTGCCAGTGAATCGTTGCTTGTAAGTTGATCCCAGGCTCTCTGCTGCATCTTCCACAATAGGGATACCCGCAGCTTCCGCAATGGCCATGATCTCGTCCATTTTAGCGGGCATGCCATAAAGATGAACGGGTATAATGGCTTTGATATGGTCTTTCTTCCCCGCGGCTGTTAAGTGATCAATGGCCTGTTGCAGGGCCACTGGATCCATGTTCCAAGTTTCCTCCTCAGAATCAATGAAAATAGGTTCTGCGCCCCGGTAAACTACCGGATTGGCCGAACCACAGAAAGTAAAGCTTTGCACCAAGACATAATCACCCGGACCTACGTTGAGCAAATCCATGGCGATATGAATAGCGGCTGTACCTGCGCTGAGTGCCAAGGCAGATTGAGCACCACTCAATTTTTTGAGATCGTCTTCGAATGCCGTAACATTTGGACCCAATGGGGCTATCCAATTGGTGTCAAATGCATCTTGAACAAAAGATTGCTCACTTCCTCCCATATGTGGAGAAGAAAGCCAAATTTTTGATTTTGTAGACGTACTACTCAAAGAAGATCGGTTTTGGCGCAACTTAAGGTGGCAAAATACCACTGAAAGTTGGCAAAATTAGGTGTGCTGTAGGAATTACAACAGAAAATAAACGGCACCATGGTAAAAAGTGTTTAACTCCTTTTTCAGAAAAAGTGGTGAGCCCTTCAATTATCTCGCATCACCTTCATTTCCAACGACTTTTTGTAGGCCTGCAGTCGTTCTTGCAACTCCTTTT
>CAZDPF010000026.1:19271-20667 GCA_964507215.1 uncultured Chryseobacterium sp.
ACCTTCATTTCCAACGACTTTTTGTAGGCCTGCAGTCGTTCTTGCAACTCCTTTTGGTGGCAACCCAATATCTGAGTGGCCAGAATTCCTGCGTTCAAGGCGCCGTCTAATGCTACGGTGGCCACTGGCACTCCTCCAGGCATTTGTAAAATAGAAAGCACCGAGTCCCATCCATCAATGCTGTTTCTCGACTTTACAGGCACGCCAATCACTGGTAATGGGGTAAGCGAAGCCAGCATTCCAGGCAAATGGGCTGCTCCTCCCGCCCCAGCTATAATCACTTTCAAGCCACGAGCTACAGCCGTGCTGCCATATTCTACCATCCAAAGCGGGGTGCGATGGGCCGAAACAATCTTCAATTCAAAGGGCACTTCCATTTGGCTGAGGAAATCTGCAGCTGCCTGCATCACGGGAAGATCGCTCTTGCTGCCCATTACGATGCCTACTTGTGGAATATTGGTCTCCGTCATTTCGCTTTGGTTTACCATTCTTTCGTTTTAAAGGACTCCTTTTCGTTTCCAACCGATTGAATGCGCATTTGCGAACGCAGCCTCTTTGCTCTTTCAAAGGCCTCGCTCAAATCATTGGCTACAATATTCACATGGCCCATTTTTCTAAAGGGTCTTGTGTCTTTCTTCCCATAAAGATGCAAGTACACACCGGGCTCCGCAAGGGCAGCAGAGGCCCCTCCGTACAAAACCGGTCCATGAAATCCTTCTTCTCCCACCAAATTGATCATCACCCCAGGCTGCCGCAGTTGGGTACTTCCCAATGGCAAATCCATTACGGCGCGTAAATGCTGCTCAAACTGAGAGGTCCAAGCGGTATCAGAGAAAATATGTCCGCTATTGTGCGGTCTTGGCGCCATCTCATTCACCAATAGCTGTCCATCTTCGGCCAGCAAGAACTCTACCGCCAAAAGCCCCACATGTTGCTGTTCCTTCAGCAAGCGAATGGTAATTGCTTGACATCGGTTGAGTAGGTCACTTGGAGAATTACTGGGAACAAAAACTTCTTCTACTTGATTGGCTTCAGGATGAAAATGCATACCCACTGGAGGATAAACCGCTACTTCCCCACTTTCAGAACGCACTCCCAAGCAGGCAATTTCAGTGGCAATAGGCACCAATGCCTCCAAGTAACAGGGCACATCGGGTAAGTGGTTCATCTCCTCCAATGTTCGCAACACTTTCACACCTCTTCCATCATAGCCGCCTTTTCGGGCTTTCCAGACGAAAGGCAAAGACCAAGCGCCTGATTGGATCAGTTGGGCCACCTCTTGTGTTCCTGAGGCCAATTGGAATCTGGCCGTGGGCAGTTCACAATCAGAATAGAATTCCTTCTGCGTTCCTTTATCTTGTATGCGGGCAACTACAGCTGGCGGAGGAAAAACTTT
>CAZDPF010000027.1:0-4817 GCA_964507215.1 uncultured Chryseobacterium sp.
GCCAGTGGGGCAGGTTATGAAAACGGCTTCGGCTTTCAATTGAGCAACAATGCTACACTGACGGCTTCAGACATTACTGTCAACGGAATGCAGCTCAATAGCGGGGCAATTCAAGTAGATGCAAACGGATTGGAAATCGGACAAACCATTCCCACCGTCATTGTATTCGATAATTTCTTCGACCTCATGACCCGGCCTCGTGGAATAGGTGTCAATACGCAGGCTGGAAGACCATTTGTTCCGCATGCACAAGTAGCTGTTTTAATGAGTTACACGCCTTCTACCTTTAGCCTGCTCGACTTGAAAATAGAGGATTTCAATCCTTTCATTTACATCAACCAAGACCGCAGCAAAGAGGTACACCTTCCGAACCATCCTCCTACCGACTTGGCCAATAGCGCGCTGTTGGGAACCGGTGAAGACGACAGCCAAGTGGGAAGTCAGCGCTATTACCAAACCGAAGACAATCTTCCGTGGGCCTTAAACATATTGGAGAGCATTCCTTATCCGCTGGAGAAGACTGATATCATTTTGGCCTATCCACAGTTTGATAATTGGGCCCAAAGTGGCGGATTGCAATTCAGAGATTGGTAGGTGAATCAGGCCAATAACCGCGTTGAACAACATCTTTACTAAAGATTGACTCAGTCAATTTGAAGAAAGGCTTAGCTTTACTTCATGGGTATTGACAGAAGATCTTTTCTCAGGCTTTCCGCTCTGGCAACTGGCACTTTAGCAGCCCCCAATCTTCGGGGGCTTTCTTTTGCGCCTCCCCTGCTCCATGAAGATCAATTGGTCATTCTTCATACCAACGACGTACACAGCAGGGTTGAAGCTTTTCCGGCTTCCGACGCTCGCTATGGAGGGCAAGGCGGCGCGGCGGGAAGAATGCAACTCATTGAAAAGATTAGAACCCAATACAGCCATGTGCTGCTGCTTGATTCCGGTGATATCTTTCAAGGAACGCCTTACTTCAACTTCTTTGGTGGGGAGTTAGAGATGAAACTCATGCAAATGATGGGCTACGATGCCGCCACCATGGGCAACCACGATTTTGATGCTGGGGTTGACGGGTTCGTCAAGCAGTTGCCTCACGTGCAGTTTCCTTTTCTCACCGCGAATTACGATTTCTCCCAAACGGCTCTGGCAGGTCGCACCCAAGAGCATCTTATTGTGCAAAAGGGACCCTTTAAAGTGGGTCTATTTGGTTTGGGAATTGAATTGCACGGTTTGGTTCCCAAGAAGTTATACGGTGACACCCTTTGGCTCGACCCCATTGAAAAAGCACGCGAACAAGTGCAGTGGCTGCAAAAAAAGAACTGCAATTGGATTGTGTGCCTATCCCACTTGGGTTACGCCTATGAATCAGATAAAGTAAGCGACCAAATTTTGGCGAAAGAAGTGCCCGGTATTGACCTTATTCTCGGCGGACATACCCATACTTTCTTAGAAAAGGCAGTAGAAGTTCCTCATTCAGATGGAAGGAGCACCTTCATTGCCCAAACCGGTTGGGCCGGTTTGCGTTTGGGAATGCAAGTGGTTCGCTTAGATAAGGATTCAGCGGTATCATCGCTCACCCAATCTGGGAGTTGGCCTGTTTATGGCTGAGCAATCAGCTGCAGGAAGGCCTCTTCAGAAAGAACTTCCACTCCTAGCTTTTCAGCCTTCTGTCTTTTAGCAGGTCCCATATCGGCGCCTGCCAACACATAGTTGGTTTTAGATGACACTGCGCTGGCCACTCGCCCCCCATGCTTTTCAATTTCCGCTTTGATGCCATTCCGATCGAAGTGTTCGAAAGAACCTGACACCACAAAAGTGAGCCCTTTTAACTGCTCAGTTGCCCCTTCCTGCTCTTCAACAGCCATCGGCAATCCGTGGGCCACCAATCGCCTGATGAGCGCTACATTGTCTTCTCTCTCAACATAAGACTGCACACTTTGGGCAATGCGCAAACCAATTTCATCTACTGCCAACAACTCTTCTTGGGTGGCCACCATCAAGCGGTCGATATTTTTAAAATGCCGCGCCAGTTTCTTGGCCACGGTCTCACCCACATACCGAATGCCCAAGGCAAACAAGAGGCGTTCAAAGCTTTGCTGTTTCGATTTCTCCAATCCCAACAAAAGATTGTCTACCGTTTTCTCTCCTGTGCGCTCTAGTTGAAGCAAATCTTCCCGGCGCAATTCATAGAGATCCGCAGGATTATGAATCAAACCAGCGTTGACCAATAATTCAATGGTTTCGGGACCTAAGCCTTCTACATCCATCGCTTTTCGGGAGATAAAATGCTCCAAACGGCCGTTGATTTGGGCCGGACAAGCGGTGGCATTCGGACAATAATGTTGGGCTTCTCCTTCTTCGCGAATGAGCGCCGTTTGGCATTCCGGACAGTTCACAGGAAAGATCACCGCTTCGGCATCTGGCTTTCGCTCTTCCACCAGCACAGCCGTAATCTTTGGAATGATCTCGCCCCCTTTCTCCACACAAACCCAATCGCCTAGGTGCAAGTCTAACTTGGCAATTTGATCAGCATTGTGAAGCGAAGCCCTTTTCACCGTAGTTCCTGCCAGAAGCACCGGACGCAATTCAGCCACAGGAGTTATGGCGCCTGTTCTGCCTACTTGATATCGCACCCCCTCTAAAACGGTGCGCGCTTCTTCGGCCTTGTATTTATACGCAATAGCCCATCGCGGAGATTTGGCCGTAGTGCCCAACTCTTCCTGCAATGGGTACTCATTCACTTTTATGACCACCCCGTCTACCTCAAAAGGCAAGTTGTGCCGAGCTTGGTCCCAGTGATGGATAAATTCAAAAATCTCCTCGCGATTTATGGCCAATCTACATTTGTTGTGATCGGGCACTTTAAAGCCCCAGCTTCTGGCCTTCTCCAAATTCTCCCAGTGGGTTTTGCTGATGGGTGTGGTGCTAAGGACGTAATAGAGATAGCAATCTAAAGGTCTCCGGGCCACCTCTGCGCTGTCTTGCATTTTCAAAGAACCCGAAGCCGAATTGCGCGGATTGGCGAAAGGTTCCAAACCATTGGCGAGGCGCTCTTCATTCATTTTTTGAAAGCCATTCACGGGCATGAAAATTTCTCCACGCACCTCCAACTCATCGGGAAAGCCCTCTCCATGGAGGCGCATGGGCACGGCGGCAATGGTTTTTACATTGTTTGAAATTTCATCTCCCTGCACCCCATCGCCACGCGTAACAGCCCGAGCAAACTGTCCGTTTTCATAATGAATACTTATTGCCGCGCCATCGTACTTGAGCTCACACACATATTCTGGAAAGAAGCCTAAACTCTTTTCTGTGCGATCTAAGAATTCGCCCAACTCCTCTTCAGAATAGGTGTTGCCCAGTGAAAGCATCGGTCGTTTATGGGCGATGGTTGGAAAGTCTTTGGTGATGCCACCTCCCACCCTTTGTGTGGGCGAGAGCGGATCGAAAAACTGCGGATGGGCCTTTTCCAAATCCTCCAACTCCCGAAGCAAAAGGTCAAAGTCTTGATCAGAAATGCTGGGTGCATCCAACACATAATAGCGATGGTTGTGCATTTCGAGTTCGTGCCGCAGATAATCTATACGTTCTTTAGCTTGCTCTATGGTCATCTTTGGTAGGATACAAATCGTTCTTTTCCAGAAAGGTCAATATGCCTTTCACATCTTCCCGCGAAAGGTGCAAAAAGCGCTTGCAATGGCGTCACAAGTGGCGGAAATATCTCCATCCAAATTTGGCCATTGGGCAGTAAATGCGTGTTGCTAAAATCAGCCAAGGCACGGTAAAAAATAAGCGGATCATCGTCAGGTACAAATAAAGCTTGATGCGGCTCGAAGCACAATACTTGCTTCTCCATCATTTCGCTTTCCGCCTCGGGTATATAAGGGGGATTGGATAAAATGAGATCGAAATTTGACAGGGTATTGCGTTCAGAAGGCGAAAGAAAATCAATGAGCTCAAAGGTGACATCCAGCCCTAAATGCTGGGCATTTTCTTGGGCCAACTGCAACGCTTCCGCCGAAATATCAATTGCTACCACTGAGGCTTGGGGAAACCGATTTTTAGCCGCCAAGGCCAAAGCACCGCTTCCGGTACCTACATCCAAAATGCGCTTTGGTGCCAGCAGATGGTTAAAGGCCATTTCCAAGAGCTCTTCCGTTTCTGGGCGCGGAATGAGCACTTGCGGCCCTACACGCAACGTAAGCCCAGCAAAATCAGCATATTTTAAAACATATTGCAGCGGCATGCCCAATAGCAATTGCTTGATGTCACTGGTCATTCGTTCTAATTCAAGAACAGAAAGGCGATAATCAGGATTCCGCAAATAAGCGAGCTTATTGATGCCCAAGCGTGCTTCCATCAAGCGGAAAACAATGGCTTCGGCCTCCGCTTTTTCAGGAATAAGCTCCCCCAATTCAAAAACCCATTGTCTTTTGTAGGCTGCAATTGTCACCTCCCAAAAGTCGCACTTCTACCGAGTACTTTTGCGCCATGAATCGCTATATGCACAGGGCGCTGCAATTGGCGCAACTCGGACAAGGCAGCACTTCGCCCAATCCTATGGTAGGCTGTGTAATTGTGCATCAAGATCAGATCATTGGCGAAGGTTGGCACCAAAAAGCGGGAGAGCCTCATGCAGAAGTAATGGCCATTCGTTCAGTGAAAGAGGTGGCGCTGCTGAGGCAATCAAGGCTGTATGTGAATCTAGAGCCCTGTTCGCATCATGGCCGAACGCCGCCTTGCAGTGATCTCATTCTCCAAATGGGCATTCCACATGTAGTTATCGCCAATACAGATCCCAATCCGCTTGTGGCCGG
>CAZDPF010000027.1:4917-20505 GCA_964507215.1 uncultured Chryseobacterium sp.
GAAACAGATAATCCTTCTTTGGATGTGCGCTATTGGAAAGGCAAATCGCCTACTCGATTGGTCATCGATCCGGAAAGAAAACTGCCGATCGATTTGAAAATGTTTCAGTTGCCGGGAGACTATTACAGGCTTTCTTCAGCATCGGCAGTTGCCGCCAGAAGTTTAGAAAAGCGCGAACTTATCCTTCCAAGACTTTCAGTGGATCATATTCTGAAAGCATTGCACGAAAAGCAGCTACTGTCAGTGTTGATAGAAGGTGGTCAAAAAACCCTTCAAGCCTTTATAGAGGCTGGCTTGTGGGATGAATACCGCGTTTTCCGATCGGCTGAAACATTGGGCAATGGACTTCCGGCTCCGCGTATTCCGGCAGATGTTGCCGAAAGTCGCCAAGTAGGAAGCGATCAATTATTGATTGGTTTTCGCCAATGAGCTGGCTCCTGCTCAGTATTTTAAGTGCTACCGGCATATTCCTTTGCTTCGGCCTTTTCAGCAGGTGGCAATTGAACAACAAAGTGGCCATTGCCACCAATTATAGCCTGGCGGCTGTGGCGGGGATGTGGATTTCCCCTTTTCCTGCTGAGCATTTGTTCAATTCTTGGATGCTCTTGGCGGTTTTCATCGGGTTGGCCTTTGTGTATCTCTTCTTCAAGATGGCCAGACTTACCCAAGAGGGCGGCATGAGCTTGGGCACTATAAGCTCGCAAATGTCTTTGGTGATCCCTGTGCTGTTGGCACCGCTGCTGTACGATGAGTCGCTTGGGTGGCTTCGCCTCTTGGGAATTTTGCTCGGATTGGCCTCTATCTACCTGTTGGTGCAGCAATCTGTAAATACGGAATTGCCCACCCCAAATAATGCCCACACTACTAAAGATGCGCTCATTGTGTTTATTGGAACAGGTTTGTGCACCACCTTACTCAAATTCACTCGCGTGCATTTTGTAACCGATGCCATGGAGATTGGCTTTGTTGCCTTCATCTTTGGCGTGTCTGCCCTGAGCAGTTGGTGGGCTGTTATTCAGTTAAAAGGCCTTCCCTCTAGGGTGTTTTGGAGAAGTGTGGGAGGAGGTGTAATTCTCGGCATCCCCAACCTTGGTTCCTTGGTTTTCTTGATACGCGCTTTGGCAACCCCCGGATTGGATAGCACCATCGTCTTCCCTATCAACAATGTGGGAGTGGTGCTTTTGTCGAGTGTATTGGGATGGTTGCTCTTCAAAGAGCGACTAGGAAGGGCTGGCGTTTGGGGCGTGGGTTTGGCCGTGGCCGGAGTGCTCATCCTCACCCTTTAGCGCAACAAGCTCAGCGTACCACGAAGCACTTGTTGGTCTTGTACCTCGCCTCGAACGATTGCGGTATATTCTACTGCATAAACATAAATTCCAGGCCCTACTACTTCGCCATCCACCGTACCATCCCATGCGAACTGCGGACTACGACTGTCAAATACCAACTGCCCCCATCTGTTGTAAATCAGAAAACGAAAAGACTGCAAATCGCAATTAAAAACCGGAGCAATTACTTCGTTTCTTCCATCCCCATTGGGACTAAAAGCGTTGGGCATGTACACATCGCAGCTACAACCTTGTCCGCGAACCTCCACAGATTCTACCTGCTCACAACCATTGGCATTCTGAACAGTTAAACTGTACAGACCTGGCCTTTCAACCAGAATATTTTGGGTACTTCTGCCATTGCTCCAGAAAAAGTCGCAGTTGCTGCATTCCGGACCTTCCAACAGCACGTTTTCGCCTTCGCAGATGAATTGGGTAGGACCTAAATCGAATTCAGGATTGGCTAAAGTAGAGAGGCGCATGGTATCAGTAAGCGTGCCTCCTCCACAACTGAGCGTAGCTTCCAACCAATACAGTCCGCTATCACTTACCGCAATAGAAGGCGTACTCGCTCCGGTAGACCAAGTGTAGCTGCTAAATCCTCCTCCCAACCGGTTTCGCAGCACCAAGCTTCCCCCTTCACAAATGGTGGTATCAGGCCCTAGACTGAGTCCGTACTGCGGCTCACAACTTATGATGGTATTGAGGTTAGGGTTTTGAATAGTGGCGTTGAAAGTTTGTGCTGAATAGTTTAATGAAGATTTGTTGAGATTGAAAATATTGGCAGTGACCGGAATGTCAACCAACGATGGAGGATTGACGAACTGGGTACAGGAAATCTGCAAATCATCTGAAACTACTGCGGAGAAACTTCGTGCCGGAAAACCAGCAAATCCGCCAACTGCTAAAAAGTTATTTCGAAGTCTACTGATGCTATTGCCACTAAAACCATCAATCAAGCTTACTTGATCTTCTAAACGAAGGTCGTATGCTCCGATGCGCAACACACTTGCATTGATCTGTCCGTTGGCCTGTTGCAAGTTGACCACTACGCCTAGAGAGTTGGCATCTAAGCGTACAGGTTTTGATTGCACTCCACGTTGGCTAAGTCTTTTAGTGCCCAACCATTGGCCTTGTTTGCTTACTGCATAGAAGATAGACAGATCGCTTCCTGAATACCTGCCGCAAAAGACAAAAGCACTATCGAGTTCTATCGGTGCTTTAAAATCTGACGCCACCCCAGGTAGTTGAAGGTCAATGGCCCATTCCACAGTGCCAATGGGATCTGTTTTCACCAAGCGGTTACCACTTCGGAATAAGATGCCGTCATCTGATGTGGTAATCGCGCCTCCCCAGATCTGTCCAAGATTGTACTGGGCAGATTGAATAACGTTTCCTTGGGCATCTATCCAAAGCAGCGCACTGCTGGTCTGGTTATTAGAAAGTTGCTCGAGATTAAAATAAACACGAAGCTGTCCAGAAGACGATTCTGTAATGCTGTAAGGGAATGCCCGAAAGTCGATGCTCACTTCGTTGTATTGGTTGATCCACAATAAATTACCTGAAGTATCTAAGCGAGCCACAATTGGATCTCTACGCACATTGGCGCTGGCTGCCAACAAGGCAAACTCGCCATTGGCCAAGGCAATGAAATCGATCAGTTCCGGATTGCCTGGAATCACCACACGCCTCGAAAAAAGCGATTCACCACAGCTGTTAAAGCGCACCATATAGCCTTGATCAGTGGTGAACACCACATGACCATTTGCCCCTCCGGCTACTACTAAGGGCTGGGTTCCAAAAACGCCATTGTCAATGGAATTAATGAAGGTAGACTGTGCACTGAGCAACAGATCCATCGCCATTAATAACAAAAGCAGTAGCTTTTTCATAAGGCTTAAACGCACCAAGGGCCCTCACTGTTGGAAATTTGAAACAAAAATGCGTTTCCGACAGTTTTGGATGCGCATAAAAAAAGCCCGAGAAGTTTCGGGCCTGTTATTTGGTTGTTGTTGGTAGACTTAGGCTTTTTGCTCTCCGAAGTATTCCATCACCGCATCGCTAACGCCCATGCTGCTGAAACCACCATCATGAAAGAGGTTTTGCATGGTCACTTTGCGGGTGAGATCGCTGAAGAGGCTCACGCAGTAGTCGGCACAATCATCGGCTGTGGCATTGCCTAGCGGGCTCATTTTCTCGGCATAGTCAATAAAGCCATCAAATCCTTTCACTCCGCTTCCTGCCGTGGTCCGAGTAGGACTTTGGCTAATGGTATTTACGCGCACATGCTTGCGCTTACCATAATGGTAACCAAAACTGCGGGCAATGCTTTCGAGATAGGCCTTGTTATCGGCCATATCTGAATAGTCTGGGAAGTTGCGTTGCGCGGCGATGTAGCTCAAAGCCAGTACACTTCCCCATTCGTTCAGCGCGTCTTTCTTCCAAGCGGTTTGCAGCACTTTGTGAAAAGAGGCAGCTGATACATCCCAGCCCTTGGCCAACCAATCATAGTTGAGATCTGTGTAAGCCCTTCCCTTGCGCACATTCACGCTCATGCCAATGGAGTGCAATACAAAATCAACGGGACCACCAAAGTGTTCCATGGCCTGGGTAAAAAGCTTGTCGAGGTCTTCTTCGCTGGTGGCGTCTGCCGGAATAATTGGCGCATTGGTTTTTTCTGCCAACTCATTCAAGGTGCCCATTCGCATGGCGATAGGTGCATTGGTAAGTACAAAAGCGCCTCCTTGTTCATGCACTTTCTCAGCCACTTTCCAAGCAATAGAGTTGGAATCAAGCGCACCGAAGATGATGCCTTTCTTCCCTTTCAACAGTCCGTTCATGATTCTTCTTTAGGTTTTCGAAACTAATTAATTGCGGCCATAGTGCTTCAAGAGTTCCATGGCCTGCTGCTTGGCAGCTTGGGTAATGCCCGCTGAGCTCATCAAACGTGCAATTTCTTCTACTCTTTCTGCAGCCTCCACCACTTCTACCGCCGTATGGGTTTGTTGCTTTTCGATGCGTTTACTCACTTTTAAATGCTGGGCTCCAGCCGCAGCTATTTGAGGAAGATGGGTGATGGCGATGAGTTGTATGCTTTGTCCGAGATCTTTGAGCACTTCGGCCACGCTAGCGGCTGTTTTTCCGCTGATACCAGTATCTATTTCATCAAAAAGAACTGTAGGCAACGCACGATGGGTGGCTAATATGGCTTTCAAGGCCAACATTACGCGAGAGAGTTCGCCTCCTGATGCCACTTTCTGAAGCGGAGCTGTTGCGGCTCCCGGATTGGCAGAAAACATCCATTTCAAACGATCTTGACCCCGAATGGCTATGGTGGGCATAACCTCCAAATGGGCTTCCAGACGAGCATCTTTTA
This sequence comes from uncultured Chryseobacterium sp., assembly GCA_964507215.1. Classification (GTDB taxonomy): domain Bacteria; phylum Bacteroidota; class Bacteroidia; order Flavobacteriales; family Schleiferiaceae; genus RFXV01. Next base: position 9,622 of record CAZDPF010000027.1, read on the forward strand.
GTTCGAGCCGTTTCAATGCGGCAGCCAACTCTTTTTGCAGGTTCATGGCCACCGATTGGCGCGCTTTGGTAAGCAATAGGGCCATTTTCTCTAACTCCTCCACAGCCTCTTCGAGGGCTTGGTCTAGTTCTGTTTTCCGGGCCTCTCCGGCCTCCCAATCGGCCAGTTGTTGCTGCAATTGCTCTTGAAGTTGCAGCAGTTCATCTCCGCTGTTCAGCTTGTGCTTGTGCAGCAGATTGTTGTAAGCATCGAGGCGTTCTTCTGCCCATTGCAATGCTTCGGGATCATGCTCAACCTTTTCTAGTGCCTCTTGAAGATCGCGTTTCCAATTTTCTAACTCTTCGGTGAGCACGCCCAACCGATCGCGTAATCGACTGCCTTCTGGCCACTTACTCTCTAAACGTTGCAGTTCAGCTTCAACATTTCCCAAAGCTTCAATCGGACTGCCAGAATCACCATCCCATTGCTGCAGTAAGCCGCCTGCGGTTTGTAGTATGGCCTCGGCATGGCGCAAAACCATGATTCGCTCTTCTAACTCCTTCAGCTCTGATTCTTTGGGATGCAATTCATCCAGTTCATTCAAGAGATAGCGGAGGTAGTCTATATCTGTGGCAGACCCGAAGCGTTTTTCATGGGCTGCCTGCTCTTTCTCTAAGGCTTTCAGCCTTTCCCAAGCGTGTGAATACTGCTGCAGCAAGGCTTGGTTGGGCAGGAGTAAATCCAGCAAATCCAACTGAAAATCATCGTCATAAATCAATAACTGATCATGCTGTGAATGGATATCGACCAACTGTGTTCCTAGCGCTCGCAGCGCATCCAATAGCACAGGTGAATCATTCACGAAAGCGCGTGAACGGCCATTGGGCGCAATCTCACGGCGGATGATACACGGATTGGCGTATTCCATTTCCAACTGTTCAAACAAGGCACGGAAGTCTTGCCTGAGGTGAAACTCTGCTTCCACCACGCACTTCTCTTCTTTGTTGCGCAACGCATCAGGGTCTGCACGCTGCCCGAGAACCAATTGAAAAGCACCTAAAAGAATAGACTTTCCAGCTCCTGTTTCGCCAGTGAGCACAGTAAATCCATTGGCAAGGAGCAACTCCTGCTCTTCAATTAAGGCGTAGTTGCGAACGTAAAGCCGACTAAGCATGGGTCAACCTTTGGAAATCTTCTCGTACTGCTGAGAATTGTTGGCGTCCACCAATTTCAAGGTTTCCATCATTTTGGAAACATCTACCTCGGGGCCATCCCCAAATATTTGAACGATTTCGTTCACTTTGGCATCAAAAAAAACATTCATCAAATAGCTATTGGGGCGTTTTTGATGTACAATGCGCAGGTTGGCCAGGGTGCGTGCCATATGCTCCTTTGCCCCTTTCTGCTCTTTGGCATCGAACATCTTGTCTAAACCGTTGCGATGATACTCGTAGTAACAGTCTTTAATGCCTCTGAAAGCCGGATTGAGCAGATTATCAGCCAACCAGTACCGATTGGTATTGCCATCAAAGTTGCGCCAACCCACCCCTTGCGGATCATTTTGCGCGTTGTTGACAATGTTTTGGGCTTTTACATAATACGGTTCACCACTGCCCTTTTCGTAGCTGTCATGGTCCATGCCCAAGATGATATGCACATAAAAGGCAAGCACGGAGGTGAGATTGGAAGTGTGGATATTTTCTACGAACTCCAATCGGTCATTCTCTAAATACTGAAAGTTGAAATCATTATCGAGAATATTGACCAATGGACTCCTGTAGTCGCTGTTGTAGATCGGACGAGAATACTGCACTTGTATAGAAGCCCGAAAAGAACTCACAGATGCTTGCTCAATGATATTGATCACGAAGGTGCATTGCAACTTCTCTTCTTGGGCATAGCGCTCATTGGTCCAGCTATTATTGTTGAGAAACTCCCGAATAGCCGTTTCCATATTGACGAACACCTGTTTATTGGTGTTTTGCACATTCGGACTGAGCACTTGCACTGTAGCCTGAAGTTCTTGTGCGCGGCCGAAAGTGGGCAACAACAGGAGTAAGAAGAACAGTTTACGCATGGGGAAGGGCGGAAATAATTTGATGGAAGATGATACGAGACAATTCTTTCTTGCTCACCAAATCGGTGGGCATTCGATCTCCATTTCGATGGAGCAAAACAGCTTGATTGGTCTCTGTTCCAAAACCCGTTTGATCGCTTGGCTGATTCACCACAATCAGGTCGAGGTTTTTCTTTTGCAGTTTGAGGAGGCCGTTGGCTTCTGCATGCTCTGTCTCCAAAGCGAAGCCCACCAAAAACTGATGGCTTTTGCGTTCGCCCAATCCTTTGAGGATGTCAGGAGTAGGTTCAAGCTGAATGGACAGCGATGCTTCTTGCTTTTTGATTTTCTGACTGGCAATGGTAGTCGGCCGATAATCACTGACGGCGGCGGCCATAATGGCAATTGCAGCATTGTTGAAGCCATTTTCACAGGCCACTTTCATCTCCTCTGCCGAGCTTACTCGGTGGATGTGCAATAGCGGATGTGCTGTTACTTCTGTGTTTACCGGCCCCAGAACCAAATCTACCTCTGCGCCCAGGCTGAGGGCTTCCTCTGCCAGTGCAATGCCCATTTTTCCGCTGGAATGATTGCCAATAAAGCGCACAGGATCAATGGCCTCATAGGTTGGGCCTGCATTGATTAACACCCTTTTGCCTTGCAATGGTCCGTCTGAAAAATGTTGCTCCAGTAGGGCGAACAAGTTCTCTGGTTCAGGCATTCTACCCTGACCTGACAGTCCAGATGCCAGCTCCCCACTTTCCGCCGGAATCACTTTCACCCCATCTTGTTCGATTAGATGGAGGTTGCGAACCGTGGTAGGATGTTGGTACATATCGAGGTCCATGGCAGGGGCCACCCAAACGGGGCATCTTGCCGATAGATAGGTGGCCAACAACAAATGATCTGCTTGTCCGGTGGCCATTTTGGCCAAAGTATTGGCTGTAAGCGGAGTGATCAAAAAAAGATCGGGCCATAGGCCCAATTCAACATGGCTGTTCCAAGTTTTGGAAGCCCCTTCTCCTTGATAAACGTAGCTCGAAAGCACGGGTCTTTTGGAGACGGTACTCAACACCAATTCAGAGACAAACTCTTTGGCTGATTCGGTCATAATTACCTGCACCTCTGCACCTGCCTTTACCAACAGGCGTACAAGCTGTGGCGTTTTATAGGCAGCTATGCCACCCGTAACCCCCAAAAGGATGCGGCGACCGTTCAGCATGTGTTAGAGGGTAGACTCTCCGGAAGTAGCGTCTTCAGGTTTGCGATAATAGATTTTGCCTTCCATCCATTCTTGCAATGCCATGGCGGTGGGTTTGGGAAGGGCTTCGTATAAACGAGAAAGTTCAATTTGCTCTTTGTTCTCGAAGATCTCCTCCAAGGTATCAGTATGCACGTTGAACTCTTCTAGTTTCTCTTGGAGCTCTTGTTTAATGTCTTCCCCAATTTGAATGGCGCGCTTGCTGATGATGGCCAGTGATTCGTACACATTGTTGGTGGGAGCTGCAATATCTGCTACGTTGCGGGTTTTGGTGTCTTTGGCCGCTTTGCTCTTCTTGTGATCCATTGTTCAGGTATTGATTTGTTTGAGGGTGTTGATTTTTTGTACGGTTTGATCGCGTACTTCCTCTGCCCTTTTCTTGTATTCTGTTTCTGGGAAAAACTGCATCAGCTCATTGTAGGCTGTGAGTGTTTCTTTGAAACGTTGATGCTTTTTCTCATCAATGCTGTCTTCAGCCAGTTTAAATTGGCTTAATAGCTTGAGGAAAAGCATCTCTTCTCGGTATTGTGAATCAGGAAAATCGTTGAGCGAATTGTTGAAGGCCACAACCGCAGATTGGTAGAGTTCCATGCGGTAGTACTGACGGGCAGTCTCAAATGACTTCCGCTCCAACTTGGTCCGAAGCTCATCCATAATCAGGTTGCACTCTGGTACGCGAATGCTGCTGGGATGGGTGTTTACATATAATTGCAACTCGTTGATGGCCTTATAGGTATAGCTCTGATCTAAACTAAAACTCGGAGACTCTTGGTAATGACAATAGGCCGCCAAGAAAGCGCATTCATCTTCGTACTTGCTGTTGGGGAAGGTTTTATAGAAATTCTTAAAATGGTAGGCTGCCAAGATGTAGTCTTCCATGGCGTAAAGCGTCTTGCCATAGTAGTAATAAACCGTTTCGGCTTTGGTAGAGCCTCTAAACTGCGCCAAGAGCTCTTCCAACAAAGGATAGGCCTTGTTGTACTTGCCTTTGTCGTAATACTCAATGGCCTTTTCTAGCTTGTAGTCAATGTCTGCGCTTTTCAATACCCGTTGGTACTCACTGCAGGCATTGAGGAAAACTAGTGCAGACAAAAGAAAGATCAGCCGAACGTACATGCGTTTTTGCATCGCGCAAAAGTAGTGGTTCCCGTGCGGTCTATCAACGGCTTAAAATGAGGCTTAGTGTATTTAAAAAATCTCGCTGGCTTGGTTGTAGGCTGATTGAAAACGATGGATGTCTACTGAGTGATCAATTCCCTTTTCTGTACAGAAGCTCAACAGCTTTTCTGTGGGCAGGTTTCCCACAAGTTCATCTTCTGCAAACGGACAACCACCAAAGCCTTTGATAGCGCCATCAAATCGGCGACAACCGGCCTCCCAGGCGGCATCAACCTTATCTCGCCAATTGTCATATCGGGTGTGCATGTGGATGCCAAACTCGGTAGAGGGATACCATTTGGCGCAGGTGGTATAGACTTCAGCAAAACGCTGTGGCACTGCCTGACCAACGGTATCAGACAATGAAATCACCTCTGCGCCTTCTTCAATGAGCCTTCCGCACCAATCTTCCACCAACGTCAAACTCCAAGGATCACCGTAAGGATTGCCAAAACCCATAGAAAGTTATATGACAGCTTTTTTGTTTTGACGGTCTACATCTTCCAACAAAAAGCGAACAGTTTCAAAAGAATCTTCAATGCTTTTGCGGGTGTTTCGCTGCTGGAAAGTTTCGGAAATACTAAAAGGAAAACCTAAGTAACGAATGCCTTCGAGGGATGCAGCTTCCTCAATACCTCGCTTGCCGGCCACAATGGCCAAGAGCTCGGTCTTTGAAGCTTGCCAATTCAACTGTGACAGCACTTCGCGTGTATCAGCCATCTGCGGAATGGCCTTAGACGACACAAAACTGCCAAAGTCCAAAATATTAAAACCCACTTCTAAAAGGCTGTTGAGATAGCGAATTTTAAGCTCGGTAGGAATAAATCGCTCCATTCCTTGCATGGCATCTCGCGGACATTCAACAATCTTCATTTGATTCATACCCTTCTGTTTGTAAAGGCCCAATGACCTGATTGCAGTCCGTGCGTCATTTCTTCCAAACAACGCTTTACCATCGACGGACCCTCATAAATAAATCCTGTGTAGACCTGAACCAAATTGGCACCAGCTACGAGCTTTTCAATAACATCTCTTCCATTAAAAATGCCTCCAACCCCTATGATTACAGGCTCGGGTCCAAGTGCCTCCCTGAGGTATTTAACCACTTGTGTAGAGCGGTTTTTCACCGGTTTTCCACTCAAACCACCCGCACCAATAGCAGCAATATGATCGGCTTGGGTGTGCAACCCATCGCGGGCAATCGTGGTATTGGTTGCCACCACACCAGCCAAAGCTGTTTTCTGTACTACTTCAACAATGTCGTTCAATTGGCCCTCTTCCATATCAGGGGCGATCTTCAACAAAATGGGTAGCGACTTTTTTTCCTTTTGATTGGCTTCTTGTAATGTACTGAGCAACTGCAACAAAGGCGCTTTGTCTTGCAATGCACGCAGTCCGGGCGTATTGGGCGAACTCACATTCACAGTGAAGTAGTCTACATACTGTTTTAATGCGTGAAAACCCAGGAGATAATCTTGAACAGCCTCCTCATTGGGCGTGATTTTATTCTTGCCGATGTTGCCTCCAATGACGCGTTGTCCTTTGGAACGCAGGCGTTCAACCGCTCGATCTAAACCTTGGTTATTGAAGCCCATCCGATTGATAAGGGCTCCGTCTTCTTTGAGGCGGAAAAGGCGTGGTTGGGGATTGCCCTCTTGTGGCTTAGGCGTGAGGGTGCCTATTTCTACGAAGCTGAAGCCCAAAGCATCCAATGCTTTGTAGACCTGAGCGTCTTTGTCGAAACCAGCGGCCATCCCGATGGGATGTGCAAAGTGAATGCCCATCAACTGTTGATCGAGCCCTTTGACTTTTGGAGGCGCGAAGAGCGTTTTGAGGGTGGTTCTTCCGAGCGCCGTTTCACCCACGGTATGCATCCAAGCGGACACCCAATGGTGAACGTCTTCCGGATCCTGACGAAAGAGAATCGGGGCGATAAGCCGGGGGTAGAGGGCCATGCTGCGAAAATACAATTCCATAAGGCTTGTTGCGCGCATCTCATGGGCGGAAAACGGACAAGCTTATAAGCCGTTAGGCTTGTCCACATTGCTTGGTAGTGTACTTAAAAAAAGGCGCCCGGCGAATGCCGGGCGCTGCAATAGATGAATGCTGTCATCTAGTCTTTAATGATTCTTCGCAATGCCTGCCGATTGCCTGATTGCAATCGGATGAAGTAAACACCTGATGCCCATGACCGCATGTCGAGGGTTGTTTTCCATTGGCCATTTTGTATACGCTCAGTATACTCTGCCATTACCCTTCCTTGCGCATCTACTACAGTGTACTGCACTTGTTCTTCCCCATTGGGGAGACCATCCCAAGTAATCTCTACAAAATCTCGCGTAGGATTAGGGTACAGCAATAGTTGTTCGTTCCACTCAGGTTCATCTACCCCGATAGACGCCAGCGAAGAGCGCAAGGTATCAGAATCTCCACAGGAGTTGTACACAATGAGGGTAACCACATAGAAGAATCCTGGAGTTCCGTAGGTGTGGGTGGGGAAACCAGAGGTATTGTTCGTGGTACCATCGCCAAAGTTCCAGAAGTAGCTCACTGCTCCTGTGGAAGCAGACGCATCAAATTGCACATCCATTCCGAAAGGCGAAGACTGAATCACGCTGAAGGTCCATCGAGCTGTTGGTTTGGCACAAACCGTCACGTTCGTGGTGATTGAGTCACTTTCACCGCAGGCATTGGTCACCACCAATGAAACCGTGTACGTACCTGAATTAGTGGAGCTATAGGTAGGACTTACCACCGTATCAGTGCTGCCATCGCCAAAATACCATTGAAAATCTACGGCATTAGAAGAAGATCCACTTCCGTCAAAACTGAAGGTAGTGCCGCTGAAGGTAAAGGCGATATCACCAATGATGCTATCACATAATTGAACTTGTAGGTTGCTGCTGGCCGTATCTCCACAAGCATTGGTCATAGTGAGTACCACATTGTAAATGCCTTCTGTAGCGTAGGTGTGGTTAACAGACTGTCCGCTTCCACTATTGCCATCACCAAAATCCCAGATGTACTGGGTAGGCACCCCGCTACTGGGCAGGGCTACAAAGCCTGCATTTAAGAGGTTGATATTCTCTGTGATGGTTGCCGCCAAAGGCGCACAGAAGTCCAAGCTTATGGTGAGTGTGTCGGTGCTACCACACGCATTGCTGTTGATCAAGCTAATGTCATAAACCCCCTCAGCACCAAAAGTGTAGGTAGCCACCGAGTCAAAAGACGATCCTTGTCCGTTAAAATCCCACTGGAAGAAAGAGCCCGAGGAAGCTGTGCCATCCACATTGATGGTAGTGCCGTTAACGGTATAGGTGAAGCTGGCGGTTACTGAAGGACAAGACGTAGTAGTAAAAGTGAATGGCCCCACCCAATTGGAGGTCACCCCTACTCCGCAGCTGTCTTGAACATAGAAGTCGTAGGAGGTATTGGGTTGTAATCCCGAGGCGGTGAAAGGAGAAGAGGTCACCAAGGCCACAAATACTCCAGCACCGAGCGGGAATCCACTCGGGCCGAATTGAATACGCGACACTCCTGAATTGCTGGTGAAGTTGAGGTCAGCGCTGTTGAGGGTGATATTCTGTACACCCAAAGCCGAAGGGTCGGTACAATTCAAAACGGGCGCGCAAGTGGCTGTTCCGGTAAACAAATTGCCAGAATTGATATTGGTTCCAGGGTTGCGTTGGTAAACTATTGCACCATTCGGATCGGTGAGCAAAATGCCACATTCATTCGACCAGTTTCCGTTGTTGACGAAGTTCAAGTCGAACTGGTCGCCATCGCAGAATGTCACGGAAAAATTGATCAAACTGCCCGTGGCCATGCTGTAGTTTACAGGAGCACCGCCATTGACTACCAATTGCAATTGATGATCTGGTGCAGCTCCGGGAGTAGACCATCCATCGCCAAATGAATCGGTCAAGCGCAAATTATACGTACATCCTACTGGGCAATTGAGGGTACTTACATCCAATGGACCCACCCAGGTACTTACATCTCCTGTACCACAACTATCGCGTAGGTAGAAGCTGTAAGATGTAAGTGGACTCAGTCCGGTTAGCGTAAAAGGATTGCTATTCACGGCCACTACGGTTCCCGTACCAGGGGTAAATCCTGCTGCCCCATATTCAATTTGCCAATTAGAGGCTCCGCCACTACTCCAAGTAAAGGTCATTGAAGTATCTCCAATTACTGAGGCTGTGAAATTGGCTGGTGCCGGACAACTTGGCGCCTCATCAATGGTTACGTCGTCAATGGCAATATCGCCCAATTGGGTAGGGGCTACCCCAGTACTCGCAACAAATCGCAATTGAACAGTTTGTCCAGCATAGGCAGAAAGATTCACCCTGCGTTCCAACCATTGATTGCCTTGTTCTCCTACAATCTGATCTACATTGGTAACCCATGCAGTACCATTGAATACATCCAATTGAAGACTGCCTGTACTCGCACCGAACATATGGTACCAAAACACCAATTCAGGGGTAGTTAATGGACTGAGGTCAATAGATGGTGAAACCAATTCTGCTGTCAAACCCGGAGTAGTAAAACTAGCCTCGGCATAAACATAATTACCTGATCCGGTAGTATGATCAGAAGAGGGACCAGTATTGCCTGTTGGAGTGGTTCCTTGACCTCCACCCCAGTGATAACCAATAGCCGGGTTACGGGACCAGCAGGGATCTATTGTACTTCCTGCATTGTCATTCCCAGTGCCTTCATCAAAGCCAAAGTCGAAGTTCTCTGAATAAGGGGCTATCACTACTCCACAGGCTGTGCTTGTAGTAATAGGACCCGTCCAGTCAGAAACCTCACCTACTCCACAACTATCGCGAACGTAGAAATCAAAAGTAGCACCAGTAGGGAGGCCACTAATGGTAAATGGATTGCTACTGGCATTGACCAAAGTACCTGATCCGGGAGTAAATCCTGGGGCACCGTATTCTATCTGCCAGTTGGTGGCACCACCTGTAGTCCAACTCAGCGTAACTGAAGTTGTGGTACTGGTCGTGCTCTGTAAGAAGGAAGGGAAAGGACAGCTTGGAGCCTCGATGATGGAGAGATCATCGATGGCGATATCACCTAGTTGGGTTGGTGTAGTGCCTGTAGTAGCTACAAAGCGAACGCGAATCGTTTGGCCAACAAAGCTGCTCAAGATGATCCGCTTTTCGAACCACTGATTGCCTTGTTCCCCCACGATGCTATCGACTCCATTGGTCCAAGCAGTACCATTGTTCACATCAATTCTAAGACTGCCAGTATTGGCACCGAACATATGGTACCAGAAACGCAATTCAGGCAGAGTTAATGGACTCACATCAATGTTGGGTGTTTCCAGTTCTGCTGTTTGTCCCGGCGTGGTGAAGCTGGCTTCAGCGTAAACATAATTTCCAAAGCCTGATGTGTGGTCGGAAGAAGGTCCTGTATTGGCTGTAGGAGTGGTTCCTTGTCCTCCTCCCCAATGGTAGCCCGCGGTTGGGTTACGCAACCAACATGGATCTATTGTACTTCCTGCATTGTCATTCCCAGTGCCTTCATCAAAACCGAGATCGAAGTTTTGGAAGTATGGTGCTATTGCTACTCCACACGATGTACTTCCAGTTGCCAATGATGACCATGAAGAAACTGACCCTACTCCACAACTGTCTCTGACATAGAAGTCATAGGAGGTAGATGGACTAAGTCCGGTGACGGTGTAGGGTTGTGTGGTGACATTGACTAGGGTACCTGACCCCGGGGAGAAACCAACTGGTCCGTATTCGATTTGCCAATTGGTTGCGCCCCCACTTACCCAACCTAAGGAAACAGAAGTTTGGGTGGAAGCAGTTACATTCAATAAGGTAGGATTCGGACAAGCTGGAGCTTCATCAATGGAAATATCGTCAATAGAGATATCAACCTGATTATTAGCTCCTGCATTTCTAGCCGCACGAAATTCCAACCTAATGGTGTCATTCAAATAAGCACTTAAATCTACAACTGCCTCTAACCAAGGATCTGCCTGATTGGTTTGTTGCGCGCCATTAAGGGTTAGCACTGAGGCCTGTGAGCTTCCATTGTCTACCCAAACTTGCAAGTCATTAATTAAAGCGCCGTACATATGGTACCAAAAGCGCAGTTCTGGGGCCGTCAATCCATTCAAATCTATTTCAGGCGAGGTTAGAATAGTACTCGGGGTAGTGCCGAAAGTTGTTTCGGTGTAAACGAAAGTTCCTGAACCCGTTGTATGGTCACCGCTTGGCCCTGTATTGGTCGTTGGTGTAGGGCCGCTTATGCCCTTCCACCAATAATCGTCTTCAGCATTTCGGGTCCAACAACTATCTATATCGCCTGCATCAAAAGTTCCTCCGGCAATCCAGAGTCCGTTTTCAAAATCCTCTGAGTAAGGTGTCGCAAAAACAGCGCATTTGGTTGAACCTGAAATAGG
>CAZDPF010000028.1:0-7210 GCA_964507215.1 uncultured Chryseobacterium sp.
AAGTGACGAATTTTGAAAAAGGAAAAGAGTTAGAAGATAAAATTTTAAATGGATTAAATAACCAATTGAATGTTATTGTTTACAATTTTGTAGATACTGTTTCTCATGCCAAAACGGAGATGGACATGATCAAGGAGTTGGCCGACAATGATCGCGCTTACCGCAGCCTTACCTTGAGCTGGTTCATTAATTCATCACTGGCAGAAGTGGTGCGGCGCATAGCCCAAGAAGGTGGAAGATTGATTGTAACCACAGACCACGGCACCATTAACGTCAATCAGCCCAGCAAGTTGGTGGGAGAGCGCAATCTCAACACCAACCTCCGTTACAAAGTAGGAAGAAACATGTCTTTTGAAGATCGTGAGGTCTTGGTCGCCCGCAATCCGGCCGCCTTGCATCTTCCCACTCCGGGCAGTAGCTCCATCTTCGTTTTTGCCCGCGACGACCGCTTTTTTGCGTATCCGAACAACTACAATCACTACGTCAAATACTACCGAAATACCTTCCAACACGGAGGCATTTCTTTGGAAGAGATGATTATTCCTTGTGCGGTGCTCGATGCGCGCTGATTGGGAAGGCTATATTTGCCCTTTCAAATTTTACTGGCAAGCATGGCGTCTACCTCCGACATCCGCAACGGAATGTGCATCGACCTAAATGGTGAACCGTACAAAATTGTTGAATTTCTGCATGTTAAACCCGGAAAAGGCTCTGCCTTTGTGCGCACCAAATTGCGCAATCTGAACAACGGGCGCGTGCTGGAAAACACTTTTCCCGCCGGGGCAAAAATTACAGAAGTGCGTATTGAAGTGCGTGAATACCAGTATTTGTACAATGACGGTGCTGCCTTCCACTTCATGAACAACGACGATTTTACCCAGATCGAAATTCAGGAGAGCCTCATTGACGCGCCTGCTTTCTTAAAAGAAGGCATGAACTGCAAGGTGATCTTCCACGCCGATGAAGACCGTCCGCTTTCTGTAGAACTACCCGCCACTTACGTTTACGAAATCACCTACACTGAACCGGGTATCAAAGGCAATACTGCCACCAATACCTTGAAGCCGGCCACTATTGATACCGGTGCTGAAGTTCGGGTGCCGCTCTTTATTGAGAACGGAGAGAAGATTGTGGTGAACATTCAAGAAGCGAGCTACCGCGAGCGCGCCAAAGAATAGGCTCTTGAAATTCCCCCACGCCCACTCGCTGCACGAAATCGCCAAACTCATTGGCTGCGATTTCATTGGTCCAGATGACTTTCCGGTGCTCGGCATGAATGAAATCCACATGGTGGAGCCTGGAGACATTGTATTTGTAGACCATCCAAAATATTACGACAAGGCACTGAAATCAGCCGCCACCATTGTATTGATCAATCAAGAAGTGGAAGCTCCCAAAGGGAAGGCATTGCTGTTATCAGACGACCCTTTTCGAGATTTCAATCTGCTGGCCCAACACTTTAAACCTTTTCGACCCACGCAACTGGGCGTAGACCCCAGCGCCATTATTGGCGAAGGAACAGTCATCCAGCAAGGGGCGGTGGTAGCACAAGGTGTAACCATTGGCAAGCACTGTAGAATTGGGCCCAACGTAGTGCTTTTAGAAGGCACCCATATTGGCGATAGGGTTATTATTCAAGCCAATACGGTAGTGGGTTCTGATGCTTTTTATTACAAGAAACGGCCCGATGGCTATGACCGTCTGCTCAGCACCGGACAAGTAATCATTGAAGATGACGTAGAAATTGGGGCTTCGTGTACCATTGACCGTGGCGTGAGTGGTGCCACTACGCTGGGGAAGGGCACCAAGCTAGATAATCAGGTGCATCTGGGCCATGATGTAACGGTGGGTCATGACTGCTTATTTGCTGCCCAAGTGGGCGTAGCCGGCTGTACCGTTATTGGCAATAAAGTAACCCTATGGGGACAGGTAGGTGTAGTGAGTGCCATTCACATTGGCGATGGAGCGGTGGTACTCGGTCAGGCCGGTGTTTCTAAATCTTTGGAAGGCGGGAAGACCTATTTCGGCACGCCGGCGGAAGAAGCGCGAAAGAAATTCCGCGAGCTGGCCTCAATCAGGGTGCTTCCAGAAATTATTGAGCACCTCGACCTCAACAGCTGATCACATTTTGATGCGAAGTTGCGCCAAGAGCCTAAACATCAAGGCCTTGGTGTGCAATGGTACCAAATCATAGTGGGCGATAGCCTTTTGAAAGCGCCCCTCCTTGTGATGGGCGCGTCCGGCTTCGTATTGCTTTCGGTCTCTTGCCTGCCGCAGATGCTCTTCTGTGATATACCCTACCCGATTGAGGTCTTTCAATACTGCATCTACATGATTGAGATGGGTGGAAAGCATGCTGCTCATTCCGCCGTAGCGGTAACTACCCAAGAACTCATTCAAGCTTTCGAAGCGCATGCCTCCGCGCAACATACGAATCCACAAGTGAAGATCTTCTGCGCCTAAATGCATGCGGTTTTCGCTAAAACCGTTCATTTTTTGCAGCGAACTCACTTGAATTACGCAGGCTGATGGAACTGGGGCATTGCCACGCTCGAGGATGTCATCGATGCCCCAAACAGGTTTGCACACACGGTCTCTACCTCCTCCGATGGCCCGGGTAGAATGGTACAAAACATCGGGTTTCTTACTGCTGCTTCCCAATACTTTCCGAATGCGCTGAATCTTTTCCGGAAACCAAATATCATCCGCATCCAACAAAGCCACCCATTCGCAACTAGCAGCTTCGAAACCTCGGTTACGGGCCGCACCCAGGCCTGCATTTGCTTGCCGAATGATGCGATAGGGAATATCGGTTTCTGCCAGCAACTCCATAGCCAGCAATGCGCTGTCATCTGAGCTGCCATCATCTACCATAATGATCTCATCTACAGGCTCACGCTGCGCCAGAACACTGGCCAGGGCCTGTTGCACATGCGCTGAACAGTTCAGGCACGGAATCACTACAGCTATTCTGATTGTGGTCAATGTTCAAAATACTTTCCCGGAAACAAGCGCTTGCGAACGGCTTTTAAAAAAGGCTTGAGCCGAAGTTTTTCTACTACCCAAATTATGGCACTCATAAAAGCGGTGTAGAGGATGCGCAAAAGTAGGGCGCGACGTTCAGTGCGGAAACGTTGGTACAGCCGATAATTGTCGAGCAAATACTTCTTTCCAAAATGCTGTCTGAAAAGACTGCCAATCCACCAATTGGAATAGTGCCAAAAGGCCGTTTTCCGCAAGTCAGGATCGGGTGCGTTATGCACATCAATGAAGTCTACTATTTCTAAGATTTCAAAATAGGCCCTGGCATTGGCATTGGCTCTTTGCCTTTGGGTTTGGGCGTGTTTACGAAATCTGTTCAGCGGCTGGGCACTATAGGCTACATCGCCCAATTGCAACAACTTACAGTAGAAAAGCCAATCGCCATTGAGCTTCCAATCCAAAGGAGGACCACCACTTTCTAAAAAAGCCTCTCGCCTGATCAGCGTAGCACTAGCGTTGGGAATGCTGTTGTGCCTGAGCATGTACTTCCTGCACTCTTCCTTTCCATCGCCTACAAAATCAGCATCCCAGCGATTGGTTTGGTAAACAAATCGGTAATTCTCCCCAAAACTGTAGAGCTCCTCGTCTTGCTCATTCACAAAAACAGACTGACAAAAAGCGATCACTGCCCGAGGATTTGCCTCCAGCATTTCCACATTCTTGGCCAATAAATCAGGCAGGGCAAAATCATCGCTTTCTGCCAGCCAGATGTACTTCCCACGGGAAAGTGCTACGCCTTTGACCCATTGTTTAAAAGGACTGCCGCCATTTTTCTCATTGACCACTAGTTGGGTGTTTTCGCGCTGCCGGGCGTAAGCTTGAAGGATTTCTACACTTTGGTCTGGCGAACAATCATCAAGCAGTATCAGCTCGAAATCTTGAAACGATTGGTGGAATATAGAATCTAGACGCTTTCGGAGATAGGGAGCATGGTTGTAATTCGGCACGATGACCGATACGAGCGGATTCTTCACAGATAACCGTATTGCTTCATCCAATGGCTTGTTAACGCTTTTTCTTCGAGTTCCTCTGGCAATTCATGCCAACTTGAAGGACCAGAAGGCTCTATGCGCAAGGGGTGTTTTAAATGGCGCTCTATTTTTCGCACGGTAGAACCCGTGGCATCCGTGAGCGCTTCATACTCAATATCAATAAACTGCACTCCACTTTTACGCAAGTGATCTATTTGTTCCATGTAGCGCTCCCAGAGGGCAAAGCCAAATAAAGGATCATTCAAACGCGCATCATTTACCTCCCCTTCTCGCTGATTTCGCCGAAACAAGCTCATGGCCACCTGCCTCCCGTCTCGGTGAATATGCAGCACCCGTGCTTGGGGGAATCGCTCTAGCCAGTAGGGCAAAGTGAAGGTGTTGCGCGGATCTTTCCACCCCCAGCAATAGTTGTACATCCACCGCCGGTACCACTCACTTTGAATGCCAAGCTTAAAGTGCTCGCGATAAAGCAGATTGTTGTCTGCAAAAACTTGCTGGCTGCTGCGCACTTCCACGGGTTCTAGCCAATGACCTCCGTGCTCTTTGAGCAACAGCTGATTGATTTTAATAAAGCGCAGCGCTTCGGCATTGTGCTCTTGAAACAATCCCATATAAATTCCCGACCGATTCAAAATGCGGGAAAGCATACTGCTCCCAGATCGGTGCATGCCGATGATAATCACTGGTCGAGGGAGTTGGTCTACGAGCTTCATGAGCGGTATGGCTCCCAATTTAAGGAATACCTCATTCCGCTCTTTCGATGGGTCCAAGCATCTTTGCCCGTTTTCACTTCAAATCGAAGTACACTTTCCACTCGGTCTACGGTACGACCATTGAGCAATAGCCTGGCCACCATCCAATACTGTCCGGCGTAAAAAGGACAAATCGGCAATTGGGTTTGTAAGCTTAGGGGTGCTGTATGGGAGGGCAGCGGAATTTCCATCCCACTATCAAAACTGCCCACAAAGCGCTCTTCTTGGTTGAATACGTTCAATTGAATGCGAAGGCTGCGAAGTTCTTCTTGTGGTATTTTTCCCGCGATTTCTAAACGCAACCGAAAAACTTCGTGGGTATAGACCTCTTCAACTAACTCGTCTTTGGCATTCAAGAGAGCCAAGCGCTGCAGTTGCAGTTCGCCGCTTCCTTTGCGGTCTTTTCGAAATGCAGCAGGTGTAACCTCAGCGCGCTGCAGCATAGTTTCTCGATAAGCGGCCGCCACCATTTCGGCAGAACCAGACCCTTGCATCTTACCATGATCAAGCCATATGGCCGACTGACAGAGGCGCAACAGGTTCTCCATTTGATGCGAAACCAAGAGAACAGATCGACCCGAAAGACTGAGCGATTCCATCTTTTGAAGGCATTTCTGCTGAAAGGCCAAATCACCCACCGCCAACACCTCATCCACCAACATAATCTCAGCCCGCAAATGTGCTGCAACGGCAAAGGCCAGACGCACATACATGCCGCTGGAATAGTGTTTCACCGGCTGATCAATAAAATCTTCTACCCCACTGAAGTTCACAATCTCATCGAACACCTGCTTTACTTCACTGCGTTGCATTCCGAGTAAACTGCCGTTGAGATACACATTGTCTCTTCCGCTTAAATCAGGATGAAAACCGGTACCTACTTCCAGCAATGGTGCTACTCTGCCGCGGAGTTCAACTTTCCCTCGGCTGGGCGTAGTAACCCGTGATAGAATTTTAAGCAAGGTTGACTTCCCTGCTCCGTTGCTGCCAATGATGCCCAAAGTTTCGCCTTCATTCAAGGTGAAGCTCAGATCATCCAAAGCAGTAAACACATGTCCTTTCGATTTCGGTTGAAATAAATCGCGAAAAAACCAATCAGAAGATTTCACCTGAGGTGCATAATCTTTCCCCAGTCTTTCTGCCCTGATGCTCCAATGTTCGCTCATAGCCCTTCGGTCCATTTGCGCTCCTCCTTCCCAAAACGACTCAACCCTATGAGTAGGAAGAAAAGAGATGAAACCAAACTCCAAACAATATGAGGAGAAATCTGCCAAGTGTTGAACAGGAGGTAGCGGAACAGATCAATGCAGCCGGCTATAGGATTCAAATACAACATCCACTGAACATCTGCTGGAAGATAATCACCAAACAATCCGAAAGGATAGGCCACCGGACTCAAGAAAAAGAGCATTTGAAAACTGTAAGGCAGCAGCTGTTGCACATCTCGATAGCTACCCCCAAGGGCTGTAGCGAGTACTACAATTCCGGCAACTGCAAGCCAGAGAAACCCAATGGCCACGGGCAAGAAAAGGATGCGCCAGCTCAAGCTGCCTACTGCTATTGAATACAATAAAGCAAGGAATAAGCCCACCAAAAACTCTGGCATAAGACCAATAAGCTTTGACAGGGGTAAGATGGATTTTGGAAAGTACACCTTGCGCATAACCGCCTGGTATTGAACAACCAACTGCGCGCTTTGCAAGGTAGCTGAAGAGAAAAATGACCAACACATCCAACCGCTGAGAACAAACAGAGGATAGGGAACTCCCGGAATGGCCCGCTTCACGATTAAGCCAAATACCAAAGCCAGCAGACCCGCTGATAGCAAAGGCTGCAGTACTATCCAGAACAATCCCAACCTGGTTTGTCCGTACCTCACCTTCCAATCTCTCAGCACCAATGACCACAACAAGCCACGATAAGGCGACAGCCGCTTCCATTGAAAAGAAGAGCTGCCATCGTTGGCGGTTATCACCGTATGATGGGATGGAGATGTTTTCACTACAGCCATCAAAAATGCTCTATTTTTCGCTGAAAGCTTACGCATGACAAAGTCACCAGTATCCCCTTCAAGTTCGCTTCGTTGGATTTTGTGGATTGGCATTGGTCTTCTTCCCTTGATGCAATGGCCTGAAGCATTAGATGCCGGACTGAATGCCAGACAGTTGGGATTGGGATTATTGGTCATGAGCATGATCACCATTGGCTTTGTGCAGCACAAAAAAATACTCATGCAGCAGCGCCTGGGCGGGGTGTTGATAGTGGCTATGGCTTGGTGGCTTTGGGGATGGATAGGACATATTGATGCCCTGTCGAAAGCCGATAGCCTGTCGTTAGCATTGCGAAACGGCAGCTTGGTGGGCCTATTGATGATCACCCTTTTGGGGCTTCGCAGCGGCTTGTTGGTGAAGGGGGATGTGATTC
>CAZDPF010000028.1:7310-20328 GCA_964507215.1 uncultured Chryseobacterium sp.
ACCAGAGGGGCTTGGCTAGGCATTTTAACCTCAGGTGTACTCTTGGTTCCCATTGCTTGGTGGATGGGCGAAGCTTCGCGCAAAACCCTCAAGAAAGTCTTGCGTTGGTGGCCGGCCTTGCTCATTGCGGTGGCAGCACTGGGCTACAGCATCAGCAGAGAAACCGCGGGCAGTCAGTTACTCAATGAACGCAATATCACCCATCGCTTTGCCTTCTGGAAGAACACAGTGGAAATGTTTCAAGAACATCCTCTAACAGGGGTGGGCAACGGCAACTGGCGCATCTATTTTTCCAAGTACGGACTGGCCCATACCGATGCCAAAGTAATGAATGGCGAAACCCGTATTCAGCGGCCCCACAATGATTATCTCTGGATTCTAAGTGAGCAGGGCTTGCCCGGATTGCTGCTATTCTTGGCCCTTTTGGGATGGTCTAAATGGCATTTATTCCGCAATAAGTCTAAAGATGATGAAGCGACTGCCGCAAGACAATTGGCCCTTTGGTTTGGCTTTATGGCTTTGGCTGTTTTTGCACTTGGCGATTTTCCGTACGAGCGAAGTGGCATTATGGCGCTGTTCTTTCTATTGCTTGCCTTGATGAATGCCGAAGGGGAAAATGAACCGTCCACTCGTTGGCCCGTAATGCCTACCCTTTTGGTGTTTGGCGGCGTGGCTGTTGGGAGTAGTAAGGTGGCCCAAGAACGGATTAAGGCCGAAGTAGCTGCTAGAGAAGTACAGGAATACAATACCAAACAAGATCGCAGAATCATTCAAGCGGCGCACAATGCTGAAAATGCTTTCTATCAAATTGACAATTACAACAATCCTCTGCCCTACTATGCCGCCTTGGGCGAGATGTTCCTCACCCGCGATTTGCGCGCAGCCAGAGCTGATCTCCAACGTTCACTGGAACTTCACCCTTGGCATTTTCTGAGTATGAACCAATATGGCAATCTGCTCAAGATGGAGAACAACTGGACTGAAGCTGAAAGCTATTTTGACCAATCCCTCGCCATTAGTCCAGCCTTTGAACTGGCCCGCCTCAACAAAGCAGAGGCCCTGGTACAACGACAAGAATGGGAAGAGGCCTTCATCTGGATGCATGGTTGTGCTTTGAATTCGAAGAACCAGAAACTATTTCAATTGGCTGCCCAAATTCTTCCCAACTGGTTGAGCGAGAAGGCTGGCAAACCCCAGAATCAACAACCGCCCTTGGCCAAAAGACTGATGGCCTTTCAGAACAATCCGCAACAACTGCTGCAGGAATACGCAAAGTACAGACAGGAAGTGCTCACCCGCGATCAGCGTGCCCGTTCCGCCGGAAAGAAAAGTTGATAAAAGGTAAGCGCCACAATCTTCAGGTCGAGAAGCAGGCTCCAGTGTTCCATATAATAAACATCAGCCGCAACCCTTGCTTCCAAATCGCTTTCGCTTTCTATACTTCCCCGGTGGCCTTGCACCTGCGCTAAACCTGTCAGTCCGGGAGCAATCAAATGCCGCAGCATAAACGAATCAAGCCTTTTTCGATAGTTGGAGGTATGCGCCAACATATGTGGACGAGGCCCTACTACCGACATTTCCCCCCGCCACACATTGATAAACTGCGGAAGTTCATCGAGGCTGTGTTTCCGAATAAACTGTCCGATACGGGTGAGATTTCCTTGTGCATCCATGGAACGAAACTTCAAAATGGTGAAGCTTTCGTTGCGCCACCCACTGCGCTCTTGGGCGTATAAGACAGGACCCTTACTGCTGATTTTGATGACGATGGCCATCAAAGGGAAAAGCCAGGGATAGACCAACACAAAGGCCAAAAGGCAAATGCTTAAATCAAAGAAACGCTTCAGCCAGCGGTTGTGTGCCAGCTCTAAAGGCTCAAGGCGCGGATAGAAAATGGGCACATGGCCTATATAATCCAATCGAAAAGAGCGCTCCCCTGGCAAGCGTAAGTCGGGCAAAAGCCGCACGCGAACAGATAGTTGATCGGCCAATCGCTCCCAGCGCAAAAGTTCTTCAGCATCTTCAGAGGCCAGGTATACCTCATCAATTGCTGCTGCTGCCAAACTGTGTTCAGCCTCCTGTAAATCTTGTTGTTGCCAAGGCCCAGACGAAAGCGGAGAATCACAAAAAACCCAAACAATATCAATCCCTGCCTTTTGCCAAGCCCCATGGTTGGAAAGAGCATTCTGCAAATAATGCGCATGGCCTAGAAAAGCCACGCGCCTCCTTCCCTTTCCCTTTCGTACCCAGTGCTTTTGCAAACCGTGGTTGACCAAACTCCACAAACTAGACAATACCAGCCAGATGAGATAGAAATACAATCCAAAGAGGCGGGAGAAGAAAGTGCCTTTTAAGGCAAGCGCCAATAAAGAAAAGGCCAGCACATGGGTCAAGAGGAGCGAAATATTTCGCCCTATCATCCTTCGAAGGCCAGCATCTAGGCGAGCTTCCTCTTGCCCCTTTCGCCACAAGCGCAGCAACAGCCAAAGCAAATTGAAGAATACCAGCAGCTGAACGTAGTAGTTGTAATAGGTGGGGTTCTCCACCTTTAAATCGTCGAAACGCAAGCTAACGGCCAGCAAGAAAGACAAGTTGAGGGCGAGCAGACCACCGCCTACATCCATCCAAAATAGCAAACGTGAATAGCGTTTATTCATCATTTCAGCCCTGTCTGTTTTTCAAAAGCCTCCAACTGTTTATCCGTCCAATATTTGGTAATCTCCACGATCTCACTTCGTATACCCTCCACCCCTTGGGCTTGTTGAAACGCCTTGAAATACTGCCTACAAGGAACCGCAATTCGGCTATTGGGATGAAAATAATCAGTGAGGGCCTCCAATGCCGTTGCTTCATCCCAAATGGGTTTGCTTCCATTCTGCAAAGCCTCACAAGCCATCGAACGGGTGACAAACTCCTCTCTCGCCGAAGCCAATTCCCTGAGCGATTGACTGCCTTTTCGATTGCCCAGGAGATGTAAGAAAAGTGCCGCTCGCACTTGGTGAGATTGAATAGAAGGGGCTCTTTGCTTCAATAGCTTTATACAATGGTCCTCCAAATCAGGGTGTTGATTTTGAAACATCCAAATAAGGGCTTGCTCTCTCGACTTATACGTATTGCGGTTCCAAAGTGCTTTGGCCAAAGACTCATCGGCAGAGGCCGGCAATGCGCAACTTTCGAGCATGGCATCCACCAGAACATCAGCTTCTGCTTGGGCCATCGCCATCTCAAAAAGTAGTGGAAGCCATTTTTCATCCCCCTGAGCCAAATGGGCCATGGTCCAAAACATCTCCGGCACTTCACCGTCTTTGGGAAGATCCTTCAGCAACTTCTCCACATTCAAATCCTTCAAGCCGAAGAGTCGAAGACTTTGGGCCCGCCAAGTGTCGGGCATTCGCCAAAAGTCAGCTGTTTTAATGGGCTGTTTACTCAATTCCCAAGTGCACAAAAGACGCGCTCTCGGGTCTGGAAGCACGAAAAGAACATCTTCTGGCACCGGAATTTTCACCTCCTGCTCAGTTATTTTGCCGCGCCAACTCCACAATGACCCATCTTTTTGAAGGCCGCCTACTTCCAGCACAAAAGGAAGGTCCGCAGGATTGCGCAGTACCCAGTCTCCATTCTTTTGTTGCTCCAAAGTGCATGCAGGCCATTTGACACCCCTCACCCAGCCCTCGTAAAAGGCCATGGCTTCTGGCATGGTCTCTTGTGACAAATGCTGGAAGAGCTCTTTACCGGAAGTCAAGCCAAAAGCGCGCTCTTTCAAAAAGGGGTGCAACCAATTGTGTTGTCCGCTGCTATCCACCCAATCTGAAAGCATGCTTACCACCCATCCCCCTTTGTCGTAAAAACCCACTGAACCCGCTTTTTCCTCTTCTATGGAAAATGGTCCCAATTGCTCTTGGGTTTGAAGAACGCGTTCCAAAGCCAAGGCGCGCGCACGTTGATAGCGCCAGTTGCCTTCAAACTTTTTAACCGCTTCCCATTGCCAATAAGTGGCGAAGCCTTCGTGAAACCAATGGCTGTGGGTGCCTGTAGCGGTGACAAAGTTCCCAAACCAATGATGGGCCATTTCATGGGCTTGAATTTCCAAATAAGATCGGTCGATGAACGGACTTTGGGCATCTTGAAGGAAGATATCGCCAATAATCACGGCGCAGGTGTTTTCCATGGCTCCGTGCTTGAAATTGGAAACCGGAACCTGTTTGTAAGCGCCCGTCCACGGGAAATCTGTTCCAATAGTGGCTTCCATCCATTGCATGAGATCAGCAGATGAGCCGTAGAGAAAAGGATAATCCAAAGGGTTTTGCGGATAGTAATAATGAAGCATGGTATGGGGCAGCTTGGTTTGGGCTGTCACCTCCTCTATCTTGTATTCGCCAATTGCGAGGGCGAGGAGATAAGATGACATAGGTTCTTTTGTTTCAAAATGCCAAAAGAGAGAATCTCCCTCTGCTTTTTGCTCCAGCAATACACCATTTGAAACCACCTGATAAGTCTTAGGAAACTTCAATTGCAGATCAATCAAAAGCTTATCGCGTTGATCATCTTGGTGAGGAATCCAATGCCGATGGTCAATCCCTTGACCTTGTGTCCAGATCTGTGGTCTGCCCCCTCTTCCGTCCCAACCGTTAAAGTAAATGCCCTTCCGTGGGTAAACTGAATAAGCAATCTTTAAGGTGTGGAGGGCATTGGTATCAGAAGAAGGGCTTGCAAATCGAAGCGTTTTTCCATCGTTCACAAAGCGTACTTGTTCCTCATTTAATTCAAAAGCAGTTACTTCCATGTTGATGGCATCCAGTTGGATAGAATCTTGTGCAGCTGCTCGCAGTCGAAATTGCAGCACCACATGCCCTTCCACCTGTGCAATGGTTGGATGGAGGCGCAGATCGAGGTGAAGGTGTTGCTGATCAATGGCCAGAATTCGGGCGCGCAGGCCGAAGGAGCCGCCAAGAAGAATTAGGAAAAGAAATAATTGCCTCATCATTCCTCAAAGAAAAGGTATAGACACCGTTATTTTTGATGCATGTCGGACACTTTCCTTCATACCAGCATAGAATATCTCAAAGGCGTAGGACCTGATCGTGGGCAGGCGCTGAAGGAAGAGTTGGGCATTCGCACCTTCAAAGATCTTCTGGAGCATTATCCGTTTCGGTATGTGGATCGCACAAAAGTGTGGACCATTGCCGAAGTACTGCAGGCCGAAGAACAAGAAGTTCAACTGGTAGTGCAGTTGAAAGATGTGCAAGAAGTAAGCGGTAAAGGCAAGCGATTGGTAGCCGTTGCCAGCGACGGACGGCACCAGCTCGAATTGATTTGGTTCAAAGGATTACAATGGATCAGCAAACGGCTGCACAGAGAACAGCGCTATGTGATTTTTGGCAAGCCCAGTCGTTTTTTGAATCGCTTGAACTTTGTGCATCCCGAAATCGAAGCGCTGCCACCCGGTGTGCAATTCAAAGGAAAAGGCCTGCAACCGGTTTATTCCACCACCGAAAAGTTGAGCAATAAAGGACTGGCTTCAGCCGGAATTGCTCGCCTGACGGCTGAATTGATTTCCCATTCTCAGCTGTCTGTTCCTGAACATCTTCCTGCCCATTGGCGCGCTCAGTATGACTGGCCCGAATTGCAACTCGCATTGCAACAAATTCATCATCCGAGCTCGCAGGAACTGCTGCATCTATCGCGTGAGCGCTTGAAGTTTGATGAATTCTTCTTCTTGCAATTGCATATGCTGCGGCAAAAAATACAGGTTCAAAGGGCTTATAAAGGATGGATATTTGAAAAAGTGGGCGAACGCTTCCACCAATTCTATCAAGAGGCACTTCCCTTTGAACTGACCGAAGCCCAAAAAAGAGTGATGCGGGAAATTCGGGCTGATATGGGCAGCGGCAAACAGATGAACCGCCTGCTACAAGGAGATGTTGGAAGCGGAAAAACAGTAATCGCCCTCATGAGCATGCTTTTGGCCGCAGACAATGGCCACCAAGCCTGTTTAATGGCCCCAACCGAAATTCTAGCCACGCAGCATTACCACTCTTTGCGTGAATTGCTCGATCCTTTGAACCTCCCCATCCGCTTATTGACGGGTTCTACCAAAACGGCTGAGCGGAAAGAAATTCACGAAGCCCTACAAAATGGAAGCTTGCCATTTTTGGTAGGCACCCACGCCTTGCTAGAAGAAACCGTGCAGTTCAAGAGCCTGGGATTGGCCGTCATTGATGAGCAACACCGATTTGGTGTGGCCCAAAGGGCGCGTTTATGGAAGAAAAATGAAACACCCCCCCATGTATTGGTCATGACCGCCACGCCTATTCCGCGCACCCTGGCCATGAGCGTTCACGGCGATCTTGATATATCTGTAATTGATGAACTTCCACCTGGCAGGAAACCCATTCAGACGGTCTACAAATCAGAGCGAAGACGATTGGAAGTCATCGGTTTTCTGAAAAAAGAAATCGCCAAAGGAAGACAAGTATATATAGTATATCCGCTCATAGAAGAGTCTTCCAAACTGGATTACAAAAACCTCATGGAAGGCTTCGATCATGTACAGCAGATGTTTCCTCGTCCAGATTACGAAGTAGCTATTGTACACGGACGTATGAAGCCGGAAGAGAAAGACATGGAAATGCAGCGCTTTGCTTCCGGCATCTGCCAAATATTGGTGGCTACAACCGTGATTGAAGTGGGAGTAAATGTGCCCAATGCCAGCGTGATGTTAATTGAAAGTGCCGAGCGATTTGGTTTATCGCAACTCCACCAATTGCGCGGCCGGGTGGGTCGTGGAGCTGAGCAGTCTTATTGCATTTTAATGTCGGGTGAAAAGCTCAGCAAAGAAGCCAAAGCACGCATAGATACCATGGTGCGTACCCAAGACGGTTTTGAAATTGCGGAGGAAGATCTTCGTTTGCGCGGACCTGGAGACTTGCTCGGCACCCAACAAAGCGGTCAGCTGGCATTGAAACTGGGAAGTTTGATTTACGATGGTCCTATTGTACAGTTGGCCCGTGAAAAAGCCTTGGCCCTGCTCCAACACGATCCTGACCTTCAGAAATTCCCTGAAATCATTCAAGCCTTCAAAGAACGCTATGGCACAAAAGTGAACTGGGGAAGGATATCTTAGTTTATGGAGCAATACCGCTCTTGTATCTTCGCCTGAATCAGAATTCTCTTGACCCGTAACAAGTCATTTCGTGCCTTTAGAGTTTATTTCGCCCAGTTTAAACACCGGGGCGGATTTGGCTTTTTGCGTCAAAGCTTGTGGAAGCTTCTTTTGATACTCGGCTCTTTTGCCCTTGTGTTCACGCTGTTCAACCATTATGTGCTTGATGAGGATCTCAAGATTTGGATCAAAGATTCTCTCTCTCCTTTTTGGTTGGTTTTTACCCTTTTTCTATCCGAGTGCTTTCTGGGTATTCTCCCACCCGATGTATTCATTTGGGCGGTGAAGTCATTTGATCAACATTGGTGGTGGGTATTATTGTTGGCATTGGCCTCTTATACCGGTGGAGTGGTTTCTTACTATCTAGGTACCGTACTCGTAAAGGTTCCTAGAGTGCGTCACTGGGTGTTGGAAACCTATGCAGAACAGTTTTCTCAAATCAGGCGATATGGCGGTATTCTCATTTCAATTGCCGCCCTCACCCCCTTGCCCTACAGTCCGGTGAGTATGGTGGCCGGCGTGGTGCGCTATCCATTCAAGAACTATTTGCTTTTTGGAATTACCCGTCTCTTGCGTTTTTTCTTGTACGCCTGGGTGATTTATGGCTCTTCCGGCTGGTTTAACTAAGGTCATGTAGCAATGGAGAAAACGCTCGTATACAAATTCGGCGGCGCTTCGGTGAAAGATGCTGACGGGGTTCGAAACTTATTGAGGATTGTTCAATTGCAAGAGCACCAACACCTCATTGTGGTGGTCTCGGCCATGGGAAAAACCACCAATGCTTTAGAACGGGTGTTACAATCGTGGTTCAAAGGCGATTCAGATTTGGCGCTGGCCCATTGGGAAGAGATCAAGTTGTTTCACGTAAAACTGACCCAAGAACTCTTCAATCAAAATACTCCGCAGTCTCTTAAAGACTCCCTTGAAGCCCTCTATGCGCGTGCTGAAAGACAATTGGAAGGATCTCCTAAAGAGTACCATCAAGATTATGACCGACTCATTGCCACTGGCGAGTTGCTGAGCACCCGTATAGTTCATGCTTACTTATTGCAACAAGGCCTTGCCTGTGATTGGAAAGATGCGCGTGAGATATTGCTTACAGATGATCGGTATCGCCAAGCTCGTATTCTTTGGGAACCCACGGAGGAAAGACTTCACCAAGCTTTTCAAGAAAGCGGCATTTACATTACCCAAGGTTTTATTGGGGCGGATGGACTGGGAAATACAACCACACTGGGCCGAGAGGGCAGTGATTACAGTGCGGCGGTAATTGCCTATGGATTGAAAGCAAAGGAGGTGGTGATTTGGAAAGATGTGCCCGGTATTCTCAACGGAGATCCCAAGGTTTTTGACCAAACCGAGTTGCTCGAATGGCTGTCATATGATGAAGCCATTGAACTGGCCTATTACGGAGCAACCGTTATTCATCCTAGAACCATTCAACCCCTGAAGAAGCGCGGCATCCGATTACACGTGAAGAGTTTTCAGCAACCCGAGGCTCCCGGAACCCTCATCCGATCTGGATCAGGGCGCTTTCCAGAAATTCCATGTTTTATTAGAAAGAGTTCCCAAGCCCTCATCAATCTTTCCACGCGCGACCTGGCTTTCATGGCAGAAGATCATCTCAGCACGATCTACCAAATTATGCATCAAGCAATGGCCAATGTGAATTTCAGCGTGCATTCTGCAATCAGTTCTTCCTTTTGTATCAACCAAGATGAACACATATTGCCCGCTTTGGAAGAGAAACTCAAGGCCCATTTTGATTTAGTGATTGAACGCCATTTGACGCTTTATACCATTCGCCATCCCAATGCAGACGCAGTAAACAGCGTATTAAAAAACGGCGAAGAAGTAATCTCTCAACATACTCCAACCACCTATCAAGTCATTCTTCGTCCATTTGTTTAAACTCGGCAATTACAAGCTATTGCAGGAGTATAAAATACTCGTACCTTTGCAGTCCCCTAAAAAATAGGGTTTTACGCGTAAAGACAAGAAAAACAAGCTTTTATGCCCACTATCCAGCAATTGGTGCGCAAGGGAAGGCTGACGATTGAAAAGAAAAGTAAATCGGCCGCCCTCGATTCATGCCCGCAACGTCGTGGTGTTTGCACCCGCGTATATACAACTACTCCCAAGAAGCCTAACTCTGCCTTGCGGAAGGTTGCACGTGTGCGATTGACCAATGGAAATGAAGTGAACGCCTATATCCCAGGAGAAGGTCACAACCTCCAAGAGCACTCTATAGTATTGGTGCGCGGCGGTCGTGTGAAAGACCTTCCTGGTGTACGTTACCACATCGTTCGCGGTGCGCTGGACACTGCAGGGGTGGATGGACGTAAACAACGTCGTTCTAAGTATGGAGCTAAACGTCCAAAGGACAAAAAATAATCCGATCACCTGCTAGATCATGAGGAAAACTAGAGCTAAAAAGCGCCCCTTATTGCCAGATCCGCGTTTCAACGATCCGCTGGTGACGCGCTTTGTGAATAACATGATGTATGATGGCAAGAAGAGTGTGGCTTATGACATCTTCTATGACGCCATCAATATTGTTTCTCAAAAAACTGAGCGTCCTGACGGACTGGAAGTTTGGAAAGAAGCTTTGACCAATGTGATGCCTCACGTGGAAGTGCGCAGTCGTCGTGTGGGCGGAGCTACCTTCCAAATTCCCAATCAAATTCGTCCTGATCGCAAGATTTCAATGGCGATGAAATGGTTGATTCTCTATGCACGCAAGCGCAACGAGAAAACCATGAGCATGCGTCTGGCCAATGAAATTGTAGCCGCATCTAAAGAAGAAGGTGCCGCTGTGAAAAAGCGCCAAGACACCCATAAAATGGCTGAAGCGAACAAGGCCTTCTCACACTTCCGTTTCTAAGCAACACCCAATCGTACAGAGAAAGCAATGGCTTCACGCGACCTAAAATTTACCCGGAATATCGGAATCAGTGCCCACATTGATGCCGGTAAAACCACCACTACTGAACGCATCCTTTATTACACCGGTATTAACCATAAGATCGGTGAAGTGCATGATGGCGCGGCCACTATGGACTGGATGGAACAAGAACAAGAGCGGGGAATTACAATTACTTCCGCCGCTACTACTTGTTTTTGGAACTACCCCACCAAGCAGGGTCAACCAACCGATGGCACCCAGCAATACAAGATCAATATCATCGATACTCCAGGTCACGTAGACTTCACTGTTGAGGTGGAGCGCTCTATGCGTGTGCTTGATGGTGCCGTTGCACTTTACTGTGCTGTTGGCGGTGTGGAGCCTCAGTCTGAAACCGTATGGCGTCAGATGGAGAAATACCACGTGCCACGTATTGGATTCGTGAATAAAATGGATCGCTCAGGCGCTGATTTTTTCCGTGTGGTAGGTCAAGTTCGCGATCGTCTTGGTTCTCACCCCGTTCCTTTGCAAGTGCCAATTGGTGCTGAAACGGATTTCAAAGGAGTGGTAGATCTCCTCACCATGCAAGGCATCATTTGGGATGACAACACCCAAGGAATGACCTATCAGGTAGTTGATATTCCAGAAGACCTGATTGATACGGTAAATGAATACCGTGAAAAGCTCATCGAAGCTGTTGCCGAATACGATGACACTTTGATGGAGAAATTCTTCGATGATCCAGATTCGATCACCAAGGAAGAGCTTCAGGCGGCCATCCGAAAGGCCACAATCGACATGAAGATTGTACCTATTCTTTGTGGTAGCGCCTTTAAAAACAAAGGAGTACAAACCATGCTGGATGCGGTTATGGCTTATCTACCCTCTCCGGTAGACATTGAAGCCATCACTGGTACCAATCCTAAAACTGATTTGGAGGAGAAGCGTAAGCCTTCTAGCGAAGAGCCTTTCGCAGCATTGGCATTTAAAATTGCTACAGACCCATTCGTTGGTCGTTTGTGTTTCTTCCGCGTCTATTCTGGTGCTCTTGATGCTGGTAGCTATGTGTTGAATACTCGCACTAGCAAGAAAGAACGTATCAGCCGTATTTTCCAGATGCACTCCAACAAGCAGAATCCGATCGAACGCATTGAAGCAGGAGATATTGGAGCTGGCGTAGGTTTCAAAGATATCCGCACAGGTGATACCCTTTGCGAGGAGAAGAATCCTATCGTATTGGAGTCCATGACTTTCCCCGAACCCGTTATTGGTATTGCCATTGAGCCTAAGTCTCAGGCAGACGTTGACAAGTTGGGAATGGGACTGTCTAAACTCGCCGAAGAAGATCCTACATTCCGTGTACATACTGATGAAGACACTGGTCAAACGGTAATCAGTGGAATGGGTGAATTGCACTTGGAAATCATTGTAGACCGTTTGCGTCGTGAATTCAAAGTAGAATGTAACCAAGGTGCACCTCAGGTTCAGTACAAGGAAGCCATTACGGGCAATATTGATCACCGTGAGGTCTACAAGAAGCAGACAGGTGGTCGCGGTAAGTTCGCCGATATCATCTTCTCTATTGCGCCTGCAGACAATAAAGAATTTGTTGGATTGCAGTTTGTCAATGAGGTAAAAGGCGGTAACGTTCCTAAAGAATTCATTCCGTCTGTAGAGAAAGGCTTCAGAGAGGCCATGAAAAATGGTCCTTTGGCTGGCTATGAAATTGACAGTCTCAAAGTCACTTTGAAGGATGGTAGCTACCACGCTGTAGACTCTGACCAACTTTCATTTGAATTGGCAGCGAAAATGGGCTATCGCGAAGCAGCCAAGAAGGCAGGTCCGGTATTGCTCGAGCCTATCATGAAATTAGAGGTGATGACACCTGAAGAAAACATGGGTGACATTGTAGGTGACATTAACCGTCGTCGTGGAATGGTGCAAGGCATGGACAGCCGCGCGGGTGCCCAAGTCATCAAGGCCTTTGTTCCACTTTCTGAAATGTTTGGTTACGTTACCCAACTGCGTACCATGAGTTCAGGACGGGCCACTTCAAGCATGGAATTCTCTCACTATGAGGAAACTCCACGCAATATCGCCGAAGATGTGATTGCCAAAGTGAAAGGTCAAAAAGCTTAAGTACTCGAACGAATGAGTCAGAAAATCCGCATAAAACTCAAGTCATACGATCACAATCTCGTAGATAAATCTGCAGAGAAAATCGTAAAGACCGTGAAGAGCACCGGTGCCGTTGTCAACGGTCCCATTCCTCTTCCAACCAACAAGCGCATTTACACTGTATTGCGCTCACCCCACGTAAATAAAAAATCACGCGAGCAGTTTCAGCTTTCCTCTTACAAGCGATTGATGGACATCTATTCGAGTTCTTCGAAGACCATCGATGCCTTGATGAAATTGGAACTGCCCAGTGGTGTAGAAGTAGAAATCAAAGTTTAACACAGACGCAAGATGCCAGCTCTCATCGGGAGAAAAATCGGAATGACCAGCATCTTCACGGCTGAAGGTAAAAACGTTGCATGCACTGTTATCGAAGCACTGCCCAACGTAATTACCCAGGTACGAAGTGAAGAAGTCGATGGTTACAGCGCCCTGCAGATAGCTGCAGGTGAACGCAAAGAAAAGAACACTCCGGCAGCCCTTCAGGGTCACTTTAAAAAGGCCGGTACCACTCCTAAGCGCTTCGTAATGGAGTACAAGGACTGGGAAGGCTTAGATCCCCTCAAATTGGGCGATCAAGTTGGAGTAGACATCTTCATTGAAGGTGAGTATGTAGATGTGGTAGGAACGTCCAAAGGACGCGGATTCCAAGGCGTTGTTAAGCGTCACGGTTTCGGCGGAGTTGGTCAATCTACACACGGTCAGCACATTAGTCTTCGTGCCCCCGGTTCTATCGGTGCCGTTTCTGACACATCACGTGTATTCAAAGGAAT
>CAZDPF010000029.1:0-4732 GCA_964507215.1 uncultured Chryseobacterium sp.
TGGGGAGCAAAACCATCTATTGATTCTCTACAAATACC
This sequence comes from uncultured Chryseobacterium sp., assembly GCA_964507215.1. Taxonomy (GTDB): domain Bacteria; phylum Bacteroidota; class Bacteroidia; order Flavobacteriales; family Schleiferiaceae; genus RFXV01. The sequence continues at coordinate 39 of CAZDPF010000029.1, forward strand.
GCTTATGTCAGTAGGGAGCAACTCCATTTCAAGCTTGCCTGCTTGAAACTTTGAATAGTCAAGCACATTTGAAATTACATTCATCAATCGGTCGGCCGAAATATTGACCATCTCAATCATTTCATGCTGATCAGGAGAATCACAGCTGTCTTTGAGTAAATGAGATAGACTGATGATCCCATTGAGTGGTGTACGCACTTCATGACTCAGAATCCGAATGGTTTGCTCTTTGAACAAGACCGTATTTTCTGCCCTTTCCTTCTCTGCCAAGTACTTCTCAGAGAGCTTTTGATTCTCCTTCAAACGCCTGAAGTTCCATACAATCATCAGGCTTAAAAGGGCCACAGCGGCAGATAAACCTATAACAAACCAACGGGTCCACTCTTTATCTCTATCAGCCTGCTCACGAGCCACTTGCAAGTCTCTAATTTCCTTTTCCTTCTCCTCCAGTTTAAAGCGCCTTTCCAATTCCAGGATGCTCTCTTTGGTAGTTTGTTCATGCAGGCTGTCTGTGTACAACAGTGCAGACTGCAATACCTGAACAGCTCACTCATACTTACCCAATTTGGCATACATATCGCCAGCATGGCTCATCATGCGCGTCATTATTTCGTAACCCCCAAACTCTTTGAGCATAGGCTCAGCTTCTTTGTACACTTCCTGGGCCTTCTGCATCTCTTGGCTGGCCACGTACAGCTCCATTAAATTGGTGAGTGAGCTCAGCACCCCTGCTCGGTCGTGAATTTCTCTGCGAATGGCCAATGCTTCTAGCAATGCTTTTTCGGCCTCCTGATTTCGGCCCATTTCGCGCAGAATCATTCCAATATTGTTCTTGCTGGAGGCCACCAAATTGGACTCTAAATCAAAGTGCTGCTTAAGATCAGCTGCTAAACGGAAATAATGAAGGGCCGAATCAAGCTGGCCTCGTCCATAGAGCAAGTTGCCCAGATTGTTGAGGTTCTGTCCTAATCTAAGCGCATCATTTCGTCTTTTATTGATGCTTATCGCCCTGCGTAAATACTCTTCTGCTCTTTCGTCATCGCGAAGAATACGGTAAGTGATGCTGAGGTTGTTGTACACTTTGGCAATACCCTGTTCATCTCCCAATTCCTCGTATATACCTGCAGCCCGAATAAAATGGGAAGCGGAAGCCTCAAACTGCTCCATCTTTTGTAAAGCCGCCCCCTGCATATTTTGTAAATGGGCCATGCTTTGCAAGTCTTTCTTCGCAAACTGCTCGGCATCTAAGAAATAATGGTAGGCAGAATCAAAAGCAGAGATAAAAAAGTAAAACTTCCCCAATTCAATTCGGGCATAAACCTGTAGGCTATCATTTTTTACAGCTCTCAGCTGTTGGAGAGACTGTCTAAAAAGCGATTCTTTCAACTCCGGTTCACGCACGCTAGTAGCCACAGCAGAATTGAGCATAGGGTAGCTACTCTGCTGACCACCAAGTTAAAGCTGAGTGATGAGGCAAAGAAATATTGCAACTGGGTAGCGCACCCTTAGCGGAATTGAGGTTTTCGTTTGTTCAGAAACGCTGTAGTACCCTCTTTGAAATCATCTGTTCCGAATGCTTTCCCAAATGCTGTTTTCTCTGCTTCGTAGCCATCGGCTCTATTTCGCATACCGGTATTTACGGCTACTATAGCAGCTGAAATGGCAGTAGATGAATTAGTTGCAATTTTCTCGGCAATCTCAATACAAGCCTCTAAAAGCACCTCCTGCTCTACCACTCTATTAACCAATCCCGCTTGAAAGGCCTCTTCTGCATTGAGCATTCGGGCAGACATAATCATCTCCATTGCTAGGCCCTTGCCCACCAATTCTGGCAAGCGTTGGGTGCCGCCGTATCCGGGAATCAAGCCAAGTGTAACTTCAGGAAGCCCCATTTTGGCATTGTGACTGGCCAATCTAAAATGACAACTCATGGCCAATTCCAATCCGCCACCAAGGGCAAATCCATTCACTGCAGCAATTACCGGTTTGCGAAGGTTCTCTACTTTATCAAATAGAAGTTCCTGCCCTTGGCGCGCCAATTGTTCACCTTCTTCTTCTTTAAAATCAGCGAACTCCGAGATATCTGCCCCGGCTACAAATGCTTTTGTTCCCGATCCTGTAAGAATAATTGCACGAATGGCGGCATTGCGCTCCAGCTCGCCCAGGGTGTCAGATAGGGATTGAATGGTTACTTTATTGAGCGCATTTAACTTGTCTGGACGATTAATTGTGACAATAGCGATTGCGCCGCGCTGTTCAGTCAGAACGATGCTCATTGTGGGGGTTCTTGCTTTTTGTAAGAGATAGCGCTAAAGATACATAAAAGCAAGTGCCTATCTGCGACCTCGACTGGAAGGAAATTTGGCCGTTAGACTGCTCTACAATTCGCTTGACCATGGCCAAACCCAGACCCATTCCTCCGGTTTTAGTGGTGAACCTCGGTTCAAAAATCTGTTCGTGCTGCTCCTCAGGAATACCCACCCCATTGTCGCAAATACTTAAGTAGACCATCTCTCCATCTATCCATGCCTTTACTATAATTTGAGGAGACCGATCGTCAGGAATGGCTTGTACTGCGTTCTTCAACAAGTTGTTAAAGACCCTGTTCCATTGGGCCTTATCTGCTTCAACAGCTATCGTTGAAAGCGCGGTTTCCAATACTGCACCATTCTGGCTGAACAACTCCACACTCGATCGCAGCACCTCCAACAAGTCAAAAGGCTCTTTGCGCAATGCAGGGAGGCTAGCGAAGCGAGAAAAGGCCTCTGCTATTTCCGTGAGATGATCAATTTGTTCAATGGTAGATCTGGCTATTTGCCGAAGTCTCTCGGGCTCTGATTCACCCGCCTTGCGTTCCAGTAGTTGCAGCTGAAGCCGCATTGGGGTAAGCGGATTTTTAATTTCGTGCGCCACCTGTCGAGCCATGTCTCGCCAAGCGTGATCGCGTTCGTTTCGAGCCAACTCCACCGCACTGTCTTCCAACACCTTCAGCATGCGGTTGTACTCTTGAACCAGTTCACCTATCTCATCTTTTGTAGGCCAATGGAGGGGTTCATTGCGTCCACTCAGGCGCGTAGATTTTAGCTTTTTGGCAATTTCATCCAATGAACCTGCTATGTAATTGGAAAGGAAATAGGCCAACAAAGCCGCTGCACCAAAGAGCAATAAATAAATTTCAGAAAGCGTACGTAAAAAGCGTTTGAGTTCTTCAATATGACTTTTATCGCCCTGAAAATAAGGCAGGTTAATCAAGGCCACCGGATCACCTGAGCGATTGGTAATAAAATCGAAGGTAGACAGGTACTTCTTCCCAATATCTTGTCCGCTTTCTAAAATAACAGAACCACTATTGGTTTCTATTCGCTTGAGCATAGCGGTAGGCAAGCGATCAGGCATTTGATAAGCCTCAATCAGTTGTGGATTGGAAGAAATGAGTAACTGACCGCGAAGGCTATAGATGTTAATATCCAACTGATGAATATCGGCCAACTCACAAATCTTATCGCTGAAAAGCGTTACCAGGCTGTCTGGATCGCTGGATTGCTGATCTTGCCTGAGGAAATAGTCTACCGCTGAGTTGACCGCGTACTCTTTTCGCTTGAGTCTTTCAAGATGATATTGTTCGTTCTCTTTTCGGAAATGATAAAAAGTGATGGTACCAGTCAACACGAATGAGACCATGGTGAGCACCATCATGGAAGTGAAAATTCTAAAACGAAGAGAGCCGTACCCGCCGATCATTGGAGCAAGTTGGCACAAAAGGCGTACCTGAAAAAGTATTTAGGGCAACTTCCCACCTTTGGCTGACCACCAAGGGTGAATCTCAGCAACCAATCTACCAGCCTGTATGGCCGGATCTTGATTTACCCAATCTTCAACTTGCTGTTGATCAGCAACATTAAATACAAAGACGCCACGTAAATCGGTATTGTCTCCCATCGGACCTGCGAGCGCCAGTACGCCGGCCTTCGCCATTTTCTGGATATGGGCCAGATGCGCCGCCTGTATGCGTGCCGCCTCCTCTTGGGGCTGTTGGGTTTGATCTCCTCTGTAAAGCAATACCAAGAAATATTGCTTCATATGGTAGACGGTATCACCCTCAGTATATTCAAAAGAGGGGAAGCCTTCTGCGTCTTTCTGTACTGCTTGGGCGGAAAGTGATGCTGCTCCGAAGAACAGCACCACTAGAATGCCCAGTTTATTACTCATGGATGAGTTGGTTGTATCCCATATTGAAGAAAGTAAAGGCCCATTTATCAGCCTGTTCTTCAATTACCATAGAGGTAGGTTTGCCAGCGCCGTGTCCGGCTTTGGTTTCGATGCTGATTAAAACCGGAGCGCTTCCGCTGTGGGTCTCTTGCAATCGGGCGGCAAATTTGAAGCTATGGGCAGGTACCACGCGATCGTCATGATCAGCAGTAGTCACCATGGTAGCCGGATAAACAGTACCCTCTTTTAAGTTGTGATAGGGAGAATATCCCAAGAGGTACTCAAACATTTCCTGCGAGTCTTCAGCCGTTCCGTAGTCATATGCCCATCCTGCACCTGCAGTGAATTTATGGTAGCGAAGCATGTCCAAAACCCCAACTGCCGGCAGGGCCACTTGGAAAAGATATGGTCGCTGGGTCATGCATGCCCCAACCAGAAGACCTCCGTTGCTTCCACCGTGGAGGGCCAATTTCTCACTATTGGTA
>CAZDPF010000029.1:4742-9552 GCA_964507215.1 uncultured Chryseobacterium sp.
GGCCGCGGCAATAAAATCATCAAATACATTTTGCTTTTGCATTTGGGTGCCCGCTACGTGCCATTTCTCTCCATACTCCCCTCCACCTCTTAAGTTGGCCACTGCATAAACGCCTCCATTCTCCATCCAAACTACATTGGAAATGGAGAAACGCGGAGTAAGACTGATGTTAAAGCCTCCATAGCCATAGAGCATAGTAGGATTCTCTCCATCCAATGCCAATCCCTTTTTATACGAGATTATCATTGGCACTTTCGTACCGTCTTTGGAGGTGTAGAAGACCTGCTTTGACTCGTACAAACTCGGGTCAAACTTGATGTCTGGCCTGCGATAAAGCGCAGAAGTACCGGTGGATGGCTCGTATTTGTAAATAGCGCCTGGTTCGATGTAATTGGTGAAAGAGTAGTAGAGCTCCTGATCATCCCAACGGGCGCCAAAACCACTAGCTGAGCCTACTCCTGGCAGTTCAATTTCTCTTTCCAACTCGCCATTCAGATTGTACTGCATCACCTGACTGGTGGCGTCTTTCAGATAGCTACAGAACAGTTTACCACAGCCTGTACTGGCACTTAAAGGCATGGCGTTTTCCGCAATCAATTCTGTCCAGTTCTTACGGTCTGGTTGCTGAATATCCATTACCATGATGCGGTTGTTGGGCGCTTGATAATTGGTTAAAATCAACAGTTTATCACCATCGCTATGAATGACACCATACTCGTTTTCAAAATCGCGTACAATGGGCTGAATAATGCTTGCAGGATCTTGTAAATCTTGGATGTACAATTCATTGCCTGTGGTAGAATTGGCGGCTGAAATCACCAAGTAGCGACCATCTTCCGTTACATAGCCTTGTACATAGCGGCGGGGAGTGGCCTCGCCACCAAACACCAAAACATCTGCACTTTGCGGGGTTCCCAATTTGTGGTAATACAATTTGTGGTACTGGGTCATTCCGCTAAGGGCGCTGCCTTCTTCGGGCTTGTCGTAGCTGGAATAATAGAATCCATCATTGCCTTTCCAAGACAATCCAGAGAATTTGACATCCATTAAAGTGTCTTCCAAAATCTCGCGGTCTTGGGCCCGCATGATGATGATTTTCCGCCAGTCGCTACCGCCTTCTGAGATTTGATAGGCCAGCAAGCTGCCATCATCGGTGAAATTGATACTCCCTAAAGAAGTGGTGCCGTCTGATGAAAAAGTATTCGGATCGAGGAAGAGTTCTGGGGCTTCGTCCCCTTTGAATCGGTAAATGACATACTGGTTCTGCAGTCCGTCGTTCTTGTAGAAATAGGTGTACTCTCCTTCAACAAATGGCGCCCCTACCTTCTCATAGTTCCATAGTTCTTCAAGGCGCTTCCGCAAATCTTCACGATAGGGAATTTGGTCGATAAATGATCTTGTGACCTTGTTTTGGGCTTCTACCCAATTGGCGGTTTCTTCAGACATATCGTCTTCCAACCAACGGTACGGATCGTCTACTGGCGTGCCGAAATAATCGTCAACCACTTGATCTTTACGCGTTTCAGGATAGGTGAGTTGCACCATTTCCACTTCATTTTCGGGATTTCCGCCTCCACAAGAGGCCATCAACAATCCACCAGCCATCAACGGGAGTAGACGAAGGTTCATAAGGATAGGGGTTTTCGTAATTCGCTAAAAGTAAGTCAGCTATCATAGACTTTCATGCAAATAGGTGACTTTCACATGAATTTGACACTTGCCAATCGCTGCAGATTATTTCTTCCAAGGAAAGTAATCTGTCTTTTGGGCTTTGCGATTGGGTTCTTCTTCGGTCAATGGCTCACATAATTTAAGTCCTTCATGACATTGGGCAGGCAGTTGCATATACAGTTCTGTACCCAAGGTTTTCCATTGGGCCATGCGATCATCTACTTGTCGCACGATTTCTGCCGGATTGCCTACCACCAGGCTTCTTTTGGGAATATTCATTCCATTGCGCACAAAGCTCAGGGCGCCTACAATTGATTCTTCACCCACAACGGCATCGTCCATGATTACCGCATTCATGCCGATAAGGGCATTCTTGCCTATGCGGGCGCCATGTACAATGGCTCCATGGCCTATATGGGCCATTTCCTCCAAAATCACCGTGGTGCCAGGAAACATGTGGATCACACAATTTTCTTGCACATTGGCTCCTTTACCCACTTCAATTCTACCCCAATCACCCCGAAGAACGGCACCGGGACCCACATAGACCTGAGCACCTATAATTACATTGCCAATGACTGAAGCCAGCGGATGAACAAAAGCTGATGGATGTACTACAGGTTTGTAGCCGTCAAATTCGTAGATCATGCTTGTGGATTTTCTAACACCACCGCATAGCCTTGTCCTACCCCGATGCACATACTCACCAGCGCATATTTTCCTCCTGTGCGGTGTAGCTCGCGAGCGGCTGCCAGCAGAATTCGGGCACCGGTCATACCCAATGGGTGACCAATGGCGATGGCTCCTCCGTTTGGATTGATCCGGCTGTCGTTATCGGCCAATCCCAATTCTCGGGTACAAGCCAAAACCTGAGCAGCGAAGGCCTCATTGAATTCGATGAGGTGCATATCGTTCAAAGCGAGGCCGGCCCTTTCCAATGCCTTTTGACTGGCGTAAACCGGACCAATCCCCATAATTCTGGGTTCTACTCCACTCACGGCAGAAGAACGAATAGCCGCCAGAGGCTGCCAGCCAAATTCTGCCACCGCTTTTTCTGAAGCCATGAGCAAAGCTGCTGCGCCATCATTCAAACCTGACGCATTGCCCGCTGTAACGGTTCCTTCTTTTCTGAAGGCAGGTCTGAGTGCGGCGAGCGCTTCCATGCTCGAATCAGGTTTCATGAATTCATCTTCTTGAAAAACCAATGGCTCCAATTTTCGGCGAGGAATAGAGAGCGGAACGATTTCTTCTGCCAGTCTTCCTTCTTCCCTTGCTTTGGCAGCTTTCTGTTGGCTCCAGAGCGCAAAAGCATCTTGATCTTCTCTAGAAATGCCATAGCGATCTACCAGGTTTTCCGCCGTTTCCCCCATGGCATCTGTTCCATAGCGTGCTTTCATGGCCGGATTGACGAATCGCCATCCAAAGCTAGAATCGAACATTTGGGCATCGGTTCCGTAGGCTTTACTGGGCTTGCTCATCACATAAGGCGCTCGGGTCATGTGCTCCACTCCCCCGGCAATAAACACCTCCCCTTCATGGCTGTGAATAGCCCGGTGGGCATGCACGGCGGCAGACATACCTGAAGCACATAAGCGGTTGACTGTTTCCCCTGGAACAGACCAAGGCAGCCCGGCCAAAAGCAAGGCCATACGTGCAACATTTCGATTGTCTTCTCCTGCCTGATTGGCACAGCCCATTATGACATCATCAATTTGGTTGCCTGCCAATTCGGGGTGCCGGGCCATGAGCTCACGCAGCACATGGGCGGCCAAATCATCTGCACGCACTTCTGAAAGCGTTCCGCCGAATCGTCCAACAGCGGTTCGTACGCCATCAATGAGGAAGGCCTTTCTGTTCATCATTCCCATTTTTGATCGGTTCTAAAAACATGGCCTCTGAACAAAGCCACCAAATGATTGTGCTGGTTAAACACTTCCACATCGTAAATACCCGATCGCTTTCCGGCGCGGCGCTCAGTGGCCACGGCCAATAGCGTATCGCCAACTTGCACGGGTTTGAGATGGGAAATGGAAGTTTCTACGCTTACGGCCTGTTGCCCGCGGGTGTTGGCTGCAAAGGCCAGTGCACTGTCTGCCAAGGCGTAACTAATGCCTCCATGGGCAATGCGGAAGCCGTTGGTCATCTCTTCGCGCAATACCAATTGAATGGTACAACTTCCTGCTTCAACCTTGATTATTTCGATGCCAAGCCATTGGGAAAAGGCATCGTGCGCATACATTCTTTGAACAATTTCGCTCGGACTCATTGCAGTTTGTCAGGAACGGCCCTTTCGTAGGCAGAGACAATGATGCGCGTCACGAGCTCAACATCTTCTCGATCGATAAAACTGTCTTTTTCCACCCCGCTCAAGAATTCCCAAGCCTTGCGAAGTTCATCGGGCATACGGATGCTCATTTCCCCCTCCGCTTGAAGATCAGTACGTCTGCCTTGCGCATCCACATGATCAGTAATAGCCGCTGCCATGGTATTGGGATCAATGGGCTGAGTTGGCAGCCCCATTCTGCGGAAGGCTTCCTCTAGCATCAAGGGCAGCATGGTCAATGCTTCATGTTCCTGTCCGCTAAAGTCATCCGCCAAGTTGATGAGGAAACCGTACAAATGAGGTTGTTCTTCTCCCCATTCTAAGAGTTGGTAGGTGCGTGTCTCCTCGGGAAGTTCTTGCATCCAACGCCTGACTTCCATCATCAAAGGAGAATAGCCGAGATCGGTCATGGCTCAAAGGTAATATCTTCCTAGCCCCAAGGGTTTATCAGCGAAGTGCTCGAAGCAAATCATTGCCATTGGCCAAGACAATCAAAGCCAAAAGAAGAATGAATCCCACCAACTGAGCATATTCCAACACCTTCTGGGGAGCTGGTTTTCCACTGACCATTTCCCACAAGGTGAACATCACATGGCCCCCATCGAGCGCGGGAATGGGCAATACATTTAGGAACGCCAACATGATGCTTAGAAAGGCTGTGAAGTTCCAGAAGCGGTACCAATTCCATTCTGTGGAGAACTGCCGGCGAATGGTGTCAAATCCGCCTACTTCTTTGTAGGCTTCTGTTCTCGGATTGAAGATGACCTTGAATTGCCGAATGTAATCGCTCAACACTTTGGTTGATTTGGCCAAAGC